>DAOWED010000178.1 GCA_030638685.1 Candidatus Heimdallarchaeota archaeon
ACATTACTAAGTGATTTCAAAGGACTGTCAAGAGAACTTGTTTTTGGGAGAATTACTCTTCTTTGCTCTTTTTTCTGTTTCAAATGTTCGCTTTCCGGTTGAGATCTTGTCACTATAGAATCCAATTGTGATTTGAGCAATTGGAACTTTGAAGTCATTTCATTCATTTGTTCTTGTAGATTACTATCCTTTATTGGTTGTTGAATATTGGAATTGTTAATAATCTCTTTATATCCTTGCTCTAAATTAACTACATTAGATTTAATATTCAAAATTTGTTCATCATAATATGAAAAACGCTGTTCCATTTCTCCTTTTATTGATTGAATGGCGTCCATCATCAAGCTTAATGTTTTTTGAATAGCTTCTCGATCTTCTTTAGACATAACACTTACCTATTTTCAATATAATTTTGATTGCTTCACCTAAAAAAGAGATCGGTTTAGCTATATAGAAGATAGATATTCATGAAACTATATCTCATTCAATGTACTAGCTAAATAGTAAGCAAATTTTTTATTTTACTGTTTAATGATGTTTCTTTTTTAAAGACTTTATTTGAGTAACTAGTAAAGTGAGCTTTAAATTATTCTCAATAATTTACTTAAATTAGTGATTTAAATGATATTCTTCCAAAAAAAACCTTTGATATTTTTGCTCATTGGTAAAAACAAGGAACTAATTAATAAACTCAAGTCAGATCTTGAGGTAGCTTCTGAAAACACATTTTGGGATTCAGAATTACTATCTCAGTCTTTTGATGATGAAAGAATGGAAGAACGACTGAAGAGCTTTGATGCATTTGTGTATCTAATTGACGCAAAAGACTTGGATGAAATAAAGCATCATCGTCAGAAATTATGGGAAAAAATTATCTGGAACCCCTCTACAAGCGGACGTCCAATAGTATTATTCTTAGCCAATTTTTCAACGGGTCTACTTACTAAAGAAGAGTTAATAGAAAGTCTTTCTCTAATAAGAGTGACTGATAGGCTATGGGATGTAATAGAAGGGAGTTCAGAAGATGACAATTCTCAAGGAATTGAATCTGTTATTGATCAACTTAAATCATATGTGGAAATTGTGGGCTTAAGCCCGGAAATGGAGCAACGAGAGGCTTACATTAATAAACGCCTTGAAATCGAACCTTAATAATCTAACCTGAAAGAGATGAGATTCTATGATATCTGAGAAGAAAGAACAACGATCTATTCAAGTTCCTGAACGTGAATTTGATACTGTAATGGTGAATCTTTCAGAAATGTGTGAACATGAAGAAACAATCGATACCGAACTAGATGCCCTGATAACCAGTGTAGAAAATTTGGGAGAGCTCATTTGGCCCATGATAGTATCAAAACCCATTGATGGAAAATACGTCATATTAGATGGTCATCATAGACATAAAGGTTTGATGAGAATAGGTGCTCAAACTTGTCCTACCGCAATAATAGATTATCTAAGCGATGATCAAATTCAAGTTGAATCATGGCTAATTGTATGTGATAATTCAATAGATGAGTTAGTACAAGAAATCAATTATAACCCTCAGTTTGGTCTTACAATTGAAAAATCTTCATACTCAAAAGGCTCATGCAGTTTCAAGTCTGATCTAATTGATCGTAAGTTTTGTGCTGCATTAGTTGGAAATGGTGGAGAAATATATGTTATTCGTGGATCAAGAGATCAAGCCATGCGTTTTATGAATATATATGCGATTAAAAACCTCAGATATTTTGATTGTATGGATTCTTTGTATAAGATACTCGAAACTTCTCCGAATACAACCGGGTTCTTTCCATGGTCGTATACCAAAAAAGAAGTAGTTGAATGTGCATTAAAGGGGCATGTATTCCCCCCGAAAAGCACAAGGCATTATATGCCCTGGATACCTGCAAGAATAAGTGTTCCCTTGTCCGAATGCATGTATAAGTCTTAATTGTCTTTTTCAACAACAATTACTTAAGATCAAGAAAACGGCGCCTTTCATTTCTCAATTTATTAACATAAGATGAAAAAAGAATGTCGAAAGACAATCGATAACTATTATTTATAAGATAGAAGTGCCCTCATTCAATAAAGAGGTAAAATTATGAACAATTTGTCAGATGAGATTCTTTCGCAAGAAGCACAATTAATGTTTGAAAGAGCACCAGGAGCCTTCAACATTATGGGTGGAGATCTTTCGAAGTGGATTGGAACAATCCCTTTACGAACGAATCCTCCTTCTGTTGCTGAAATTCAGATTTCATTACCGAATAATTTTCCAAAATCACCTCCTAAAGTGGTAGCCATCACAAAAATAAAACATTCAATTGTAGATAATAATGGAGAAATTAAAACTCGAAGGTTATCTCGCTGGAGGACGGATTATCATGCTTTTCAGATTGTGGCTGAGATAAGAAACGCATTTGAAAAAGAAGTACCTGAAGTCTTACAGAAAGTCTCAGCAGCATCCAGTCAATCCTCTTTAATAACCTCATTAAAATCTCAGAAAGAACAATTGAAACAAATCATACGCAACAAGAAAACAGAGCTAACTAGAATTGAAACCACTTCTTCTAGTTCTATTTCATCAGCTGATCTAGAGACTGAAAGAGCGATAATGATTAAGGAATCATTGTTTGATCTTGAAATGGAGCTTCATGAACTAGAAAGTCGATTTGATGAGGTTGAAATATCTGGTATAGAATTTGCTCACCGGTTTTTAAATATAAGAAAAAGGTACTATATGCTAAAAATGCATGAAGAAAACTAAAGCTCCAGTTAAAACTAATACTCAAAAGGATCTACTTTATCATTTGTAATTTGATAGTCCGACACTTGAAGTTGCCAAAATGCGTGTCCATTACTTTCTCTCCTTAGGTCTTTTGCAATTTGAAAAGACGAGACAACTTTCAGTTTTCCAACAACTTTAGCGTAGTTATTTTTTGTATCAACAGATAAAATTGTACATTTATAACGCTGCAAAACTGCAAGAATGCTTCCTAAATAAGAGTCTGGAGTAGTTAATTCAAATGAATAGACTGGTTCAAATAATTTAATCTCTCTTTGGATAAATAACAAATGAAATATATTTTTGCTTATCATTAACGATTGCTCGTATCCAAGCTGTTGATTTGATGGAGAATTAACAGAATTGATTACAACTTTAACTCCTCTCACTCTGTTTTTGGTTAATGGACCATATCTACAAGCGAGTTTAAAACCCTCAAATATTCCATCCATATCTTCGTTTGATAATTTAATAGAAAGAGCCAATTCGTTTTTTCTCATATCTTTGAAATTATGAACAAATTCACTCATTGACTTTTCTTTGAAGATTTTCCCCTCAAATATTACGTTTAGATATTCTATTTTGAATTCATTATCTGAATAATTAGTAACCTGTTCGGTTAAAGTTACAAGTGGTTCTGAAACAATTAATTCAATATCGTTTTCTTCAATTGATTTAGTTAAAATTTCAAGTTGTAATTCCCCTATTCCGTGAATAACTATTTCTCCTGTGTCCTCTCTTTGTTCAAATTCAAGATTAGGGTCAACACCGCATGTTTTTTCCAAAAAACTCAATAATTTACTTAAATTTTTCGTTCGTGATGGTTCAACACTCATAGAGATTACTGGTTCTTGAACAAAAGTAATATCTTTGAGAGATAAGTTACTTTCAGCCTCCTTTGTAAGTGTTTCTCCGCCAATAAGATTATCAATTCCAACAATTCCTACAACAAGACCGGCTGTTGCCGTAGGTATATTTGTTTTACTTTCTCCTTTTAATAAATAAATACGATCGATTCTACCTTTAGATTTTGTGTGTTGACTGTATATAGTATCTCCTCTACTTAGTTTTCCACTGAACAGTCGTATAATTGTAAGTCTTCGATCATTATCATAAACACTTTTCCCACTTGAAGCCAAAAAAGGGGCGTCAGGGGTACAATCTGGTCTAGATTTGATGGGTGAGATTAATAAATGATTAAGTCGATCTTCATGAGCTTTTACGGGAGAGGGAAGCGATTTAATAAGCGTTTCAGCAACAGTATCTTGAATTGGTTGAATCTTTCGAATTTGGCTTCCACTTTGATCTTCTTGATAGTGTGCGATAATTTCTTGAAAAGATAAGTTGTATCTTTCTAAGGAATAGTTGGATATTGCCCATCCGTGCAAAGCTGAACCAATCATAACTGATCCTTTATTGAACACAAAAACATCCTTTTTGGTTTTCTCTTCTGAAAACTCATCTTCAAGAAATAAATTATAGAGATGATTCAATTTTCCAATGATTTGATCCAATCTTTCGGCTATTTTATCGATAGGGAGTTTTAGTTCATTTATCAACCTATCAATCTTATTTACATACAAAATTGGGAATAATCTTTCCTTAACAACTTGACGAAGCACTGTTTCAGTTTGAGCCATAACACCTTCAACCGCATCTACAACTATTATTACTCCGTCTACAAGACGTAATGCTTGTGTGACGGCTCCGGAGAAATCAACATGACCTGGTGTATCAACTAGGTTGATTAAGTATTCTTCACTTTCATAACTGTATGAGAAAGTCACATTGGCTGTTTTTATCGTAATTCCTCTTCGTTGTTCTTCCGGAAGATAATCGAGCGCCCGAGCTTTTCCTGCAAGTGATGGAGCTACTAAATGTCCTAAAGAAAGAAAAAAATCACTCAGAGTGGTTTTTCCATGATCTATATGCGAAACTATGGAAACATTTCTGTACTTTTCTATAGGAATTAATTGTATCTGATCCCAATTTGACATATTAATAACAACCAATGAAATAAAATGAGCAATAATTTAAGAGTAGAATCATATGAAAAAACGGAAAGGAGAGGAAAGATTAAAGTTATTACATGAATTGATGTGCTAACTTAATATCGTCACCGGTAAGGGTTTTTCTGCCGGCATGATTTGCTAGTCCAATTGCCTTATTGGCAACAGCCATTGTAAGTTCTTCAAGGATATCTCGAAGCACTTCAGCAGCTTGTGGACTAACTCTTTCGGCTCCAGCTGTTCTCATTAATCTGATTAGTGGTGCTATTGGAATTTCTGTCATTTTTTATACCTCATCAATTTGTAGTACCATTTAGACATTTGTCTAACTTAATACTAAATTAAGTTATCATTTCTCTTTTTTAATTCTTTTGGTTATTTGGTTGAAAAATTAAGTAATAGGAAACAACTATTTAGTAATTTAGGAAATAACTCCTTTTTGGCTCAGTAATTCATGTTTTGAAATTGAGAACGAACAAAAGTCATTTATAATCCAATTAAACATTTAAGAAATAGTGATAAAATGGCTAAGTCGATAAACAACGGGGATATGATTCACATCAATTTTATTGGACGTTTAGTTAACGAAGAAGGTGAAGAAGAGGTTTTTGACACCACACTTGAAAACATTGCGAGAAAAAATCGAGTGTATAGAGAAGATGCAATTTATAGCCCTTTGTTAGTCGTTGTTGGACAACAATGGGTTCCTCAAGGACTTGATGAAGCATTGGAAGGGTTAGTAATTGGGGAAGAAAAAACTATAGAGATCGCATTTGACCAAGGATATGGTCCTCATGATCCCGCAAAAATCAAACTAATTCATAGAAGAGAGTTCCAAAAGGAGCAAATTCAACCTAAAATAGGTGAGCGGGTTAAAATTGGTCATCAAATGGGCACAGTTCTAAACACAGGTGGAGGACGAGTGAGAGTTGATTTCAATCATCTACTGGCCGGTAAAAATCTGAGCTATGATCTAACAGTAGTGGACTTAGTTGAAGATCCGACAGAACAAATAATAGCTCTTATACAAAGACGCTTACCCGGCTCTGATCTGACTGAAACAGTAGTAAATTTTGATGAATCTTCAAAAAAGGTTATTATCGAACTTCCTGAAAGGATTAGATTTTATGAATATCTTCAATTTGCAAAATCAGGTGCTGCTAATGACATTCATACCGTTATTGGGAAATATGATGAGATAGTGTACCTAGAGTCATTTGATGTTTATCGATTTTCTGAGCTTCCTCCCTTAGAAGAAGAATAAAAACTTAGAAAATTCATACATATTCTTCGTCATCATCTTCTATTCCGAAGTGACGACCAATTTCAAGCGATTCACCCTCTAACTTTCGAACTTCTTCTAACAGTTTTTGGATTTTGCTAATATCATCAAACGAAGCTTCATTTTCCTCTAAAGTTTCAAAAATATATTCAACGCAAAGCCTAGCGTATTGACAATGGTGAATCAGTCTAATCATGTCTTCTCTTATAAGATCCATCATTTACACCTTTTTCTTAAATAATGATTTAAACTGCTCCTAAAAAAGGCTTTCTCTTTGCATTATAAAAAGAATTGAAAAATGCTATTAGATAATTAGAGATTAGCTCAATTCAGAGCTTTTAGTTTTATTTGAGTATTCAAGAAATAATCTGAAAAGTAAGCTTATTGTGATCAGAGCAGCTAAGCAAAGACTCAACAGAAAGCCTGTAAATAAGTGAAAAAAGGATAAAACTGCTCCAAAAAATATCAGAAATGAAACACTAAAAGCAATGTTTAATGCAAAGCTTTCATATATATCCATTTTAGAAGTTGAAGCTCGAAAAACCCAATGTCGAACTTCATCTCCCAAAATATAAATGGCTAAAAAAAGACCAATTATTGATCTGGATATTGATATAATTAATATTTCACTGTCTAATATTACTAATATCAAAAAAATAATTGAAAGGCATAAAAAAATCAAACTTTTATTTCTATCATTATTATTCATTTAATCACTCTTATGTTTTAACGTGGATAATACTCACTTTTAGTTATAATTTTCTAACATTCCTACAACCGATTATTATAAATTACATGATGATATTTACTCTTTATATGAAAACTGTTTTCTTTATTGCTGATGGAATGGCTGATCTTCCCTGTATGGAACTTAACGGTCTTACTCCTCTTGAAGCGGCAAAAACACCTAATATGGATTTAATTGCTAAAAAAGGTATTTCAGGGTTGATGGACATTATCAAACCCGGAACCGTTCCTGGATCTGATGTTGCCCATTTGGCTCTTTTCGGACTTGATCCATATGAATATTATACAGGTAGAGGACCGTTTGAAGCGGCTGGGTTAGGTCTAGATGTGTATCCTGGTGATATTGCTGCTCGAGTAAATTTCGCAACAAGGAACGCTGATGGAATAGTTATTGATAGAAGAGCTGGGCGAATTAGAGAGGGAACTGCTGAATTGGCTAATTTATTGGATGGATTGGAAATTGATGGAGTGAAGATTTTATTCAAAGCAGGATCTGAGCATAGATCTGCATTAATACTAAGAGGAAGAGGTTTATCTGATAGAATACAAAGTAACGACCCAAAAAAAGAAGGAAAACCATTCTATGAAGTAAAAGCTCTTGAAGATACAGATTCAGCAAAAAAAACAGTAAACATCATAAAAAAACTAATTAAAATTGCAGAAGAAAAATTTCTATCGGCAGAAGTAAATAAAAGAAGAGTTGAAGCTAATCAGCTTCTGGCCAATACACTACTTATACGAGGCTTTGGTCAAGCTCCACATATTCCATCATTTTTGCAGAGAACAAATATGAAATCTGTTTGTGTAGCTGGAGGAGGTTTGTACAAAGGAGTTGCAGCATTACTTGGAATGGATGTAATTGACGTTCCTGGAGCAACAGGTGGTGTAACATCAGACATTGAAATGAAGGTTAAATACGCAATTGAAGCATTAGATAGCTATGATTTTGTCTTTCTTCATATAAAAGGAACTGATAATTATGGGCACGATGGGAACGCACTTGGTAAAAAAGAATTTATTGAAAAAATAGACAAAGTAATAGAACCACTTGTTAAAGTGTGCGAGAGAGGTGATTTAGTTGTAATCACAAGCGACCATTCAACTCCCTGTATTGCTAAAGATCATACAGCTGATCCCGTTCCTGTAATTATTGCAGGAGGAGATGTTAGAATTGATGATGTTACAAGTTTTGGAGAAAGAGCTTGCGCAAAAGGTGGAAATCTTAGATTTAAAGGAATCCATTTACTTTCAATTATATTAAGCGCAATGGGTTTAGGTAAGAAATTTGGAGCATAAACAATTAAAATAGATATTACACTCTATTTTTAATAATAAACCTCTTTATTTTTTCCATGGCATCTGAAAGAATCTCTTCATTTGCTAAATAAACCAATCTGAAATGATCCTTTCCTTCTTTTGGTCCAAAACCACTTCCATGAACAAGTAAAACGTGTTCTTCTTTGAGAAGACCAATTACGAATTCTTGATCGTCTTTAAAATTGAGGTTAGAAAGATCAATTCGGGGAAAAGAGTAAAAAGCAGCTTTTGGAGATACAATAGATAGTTCCTCTATATCATTTACGCCATTAACAACAACATTTCTCCTTTTTTCAATTTTCTCAAGGAGGGATGGCAGATGATCTATATTAGTTGCACCTGCAGCACAAGCATGCTGAATTGGAGTACAAGAAGATAAACGAACTCGAGTCATTTTTGCAGCCCCTTCCCAAGGTTCTTTCATTTCTCCATTGGGATCATGAAGTGTTGCGTACCCAACTCGCCAACCTGGTGCAAGATAGACCTTTGAAAACCCATTATATCTGATAATTGGGATATCTTTGATAACGTTTGGTGTAGAATGAAATAATCCTTTCTCAATTGTTAGTAAATCATATATTTCATCAGAAATAATTGGAATGTTATATGGTGCAATAGCATCCCCAATCTCTTTCAAAACCCTTGGTGAGTAAACAGCCCCGGTGGGGTTATTTGGATTTATTAAAACAAGTGCTTTTGTATTATCATGCAAGTTTTCTTTAATACTGTCAACATTTGGTTGCCAATCATTCGCTTCATCACAGGAATAGTAATCAATAGTTAATCCAAGAAAATTAGCTACTCCTTGATATGCTGGGTAACAAGGGTCAGGAAGGAGAACTCTATCTCCAGGATCTGAAAGAGCAGCTAATGTAAAGCTTATCAATTCAGAAACTCCAGAGCCAACTAAAATATTCTCTTTTGCAATATCAAATCCATTAAACATTTTTTCTTTGGCTTGAATGGCTTTTATTAGTTCTAATTCTCCTTCAGATCTTCCACAAAACCCTTTGGACACTGCCTCAATTAGTGCCTTTTGCATAATTGCCGGAATTTCATAATCAAATCTAATTGGGTCGCCAATATTTAATTTTATTATTTCATGCCCTTTAGATGCAACTTCTTCAGCAATTGGTAAAAGGTCACGAATGGCGTATTTTATACTTGAAACGCGGTCTGACATCTTCATAGTTTATCACATATTATAGCTGTTAGAATCATTTAGAATAAATTAAGCTCGTATAACTCTTTGTGAACAATAAATTTTCTATAAAATATCATGAAATAAATCAAGTTTTAATGAAAAAAACTAATCCTTTGATCATATTTAGGTTGAAAATAATTTTTTCTCAAAATACGTTAAGTTGAAAAAGGTGATGATTTAGCTTTATTTGATATGCCAAGTGGAGATCAAGAAAAAGCTTTTGAGCGAATCAAAGCTGAAATAGTTGCAGAAACTAATGCAGAAATAAAAACGATCAAATCAAGCGTGAAAGAAGAAGTAGAATCTATATCAAATTCAGCAACGAAAAAAGCTGAAAATATCAGAACCTCTACTCTAGCTCTAGCTAAACAGGAAGTTGAAAATAAATATCAACAAACTATTTCTCAAGAGAA
>DAOWED010000185.1 GCA_030638685.1 Candidatus Heimdallarchaeota archaeon
ATCTTTTTCCATCAATTTGCGTCATAATTTTACATGTTTCAGGATTTAGTTCACTCTCGTTTTTGAGATTATCACTTACAATTATTGGAATATAATACTCCTTTACAGTTTCATTAGAAAAAATATGGACAACTTGTTCTCTGAACACATTCAACTTAGATAATTTCTCTCCTAAATTCATTTCTTCATTATAACGCTGCTCAAAAAGGTTCAATAATAGTTTTATTTTTGTTTTTAATTCAGAAGAAAGAGAATGTGCCAGAAATATAACTGATGTTGTCACTCCTTCTATATGGCCAATTATAAGATTTCGATATTTAATTAACTCCAATTCTCCATAGCTTTGCTGATTTAATAATCGCTTATAGTCAAATGCATACGTGATTAACTGTTTAACGTCATATTCTTCGTAACCGTCTGTTAAGTCATAGTCAAATAAAATCTGATAATCTTTGAATATAGCTAAGAAGATTAGATCATCCTTAGGATAAGTAACTGTTCCTTTTTTAGTTGATTGAATTTTTCTAAGAAGGTTAAGATGATAATCATTTGTTTTAATATTCTTAATAATTATTTCATTCAACTGTGCATTTTTGATAGAAAGAGCTCCTATATAAGCGTATGATTGATAAGTAAAAATTTTCGAATAGGAAAAGAAGTTTGGGTCAGATGAATAAACTGTTAATACCCCAAGAATCTCGTTATCTACGATCAAAGGTAAGGCTGCAGTTGAATAATAACCATAAGAATTATCAATTTCTCGCCAGAGGTTATAATTAGTATAATTTGAGTGAGTGTTATTTAGAAAAACGGGACTTTTTGCAGTTATTGCGGTACCTGTTGGTCCCTGTCCTCGATCTGTCTCGTCCCAAGTGATTGAAATTGCATCCAAAAAAGCTTTTTCTATACCGTAGGCTGCTACTGGTTTAACAATATAATCTTCTTCATTTATTACTCCTACCCAGGCTGCTTCTACTCCGCAATAGTCAACAATCAACCGACAAAGATATTTCATTGTGTCTTCAGTGTTATTGCTATCCACTAATTCTTGTGTAATAATATTAAAACTTGATAAATTCATTGCTTTTTCCCGAAGTTGTTTTTCTAAACGAGATTGCATAGCTGCAGAATCTATTGCTTTGTGAAGTTTTCCATATGTTGATTTAACATTCATTCCTTTCTTGATATATGCCCTAACTCCAAGATTAAGAGCTGAAATGGCTATATCTTCACGCCCTCGTCCTGTTAAAAAGATAAACGGAACATGAATGTTATTACTTCTTACTTTTTCAAGTAACTCTAATCCATTCATCTCAGGCATTTGATAATCTGTAATAATCACATCAATATTTAAATTTTGAAGTACTTCAAAAAAATCCTCATGATTCGTAGTAGAAATAATTTCAAATCTGCTATCAAGTATTTTTAAGAAATCTCTAGTTATTTCTAACGAATTTATGTCATCGTCTACATGTAAAATATTTATTTTTTCTTCTTTAACAAAATTAATTCCAGTATTAGTTATTAAAGATGATTTATCAATCATCTAGCATTTCTCCTTCTTTTGATATTGTTTTTTTCTTTTTCTTAAACATTGATGGTTACACTTCCTTTATTTGATTTGAGTTCAATTGTTAGGTTATAAGCTAACAAATCGTAAAAAACTCCCTCTATATGAAAACCTATTGTTGTTTCTTTGACCGAACGTAGTCTAACTCCCTTAGGACAACTCCAGCAAGAAAAACTCATCCTTGTAGCATTAAGGAATAAGTTAGCTTCAAAGCTATACGAGTAAGGATTTGAAACTGAGAACTGAACATAGGTCCAATTTTCTAACAGAGCCCCACTGAAAGTATGATGGGTTTGAGCTCCATAAGTTTCATTGAAATGCCAAACTGTGCCTGTTCCGTTTACTGTTTGGTAAACTCTCCAGTTAACTATCTCAATTTGAGGTTCGCTTGACTTTTCGTAAACAATTGATGAAATAAGCAAACCACTACTTATCACTAAAAAAATGATGACCCCTTCCACAAAGGTGGTTGGATGATGTTTTTTCTTGTGTTGTAAGTCGTTTTTTAGTCGTTTGCTGAAGGCTACAATTTTATTAAATTGGTTATTTGGTATTATCAATGATGGTGGGAAGAGTATAAGAACAGCACAAATAACTAAGAGCCATATAGGGACTTGACTTAGAAGACCTATTTTTGGAACGATGAACATTACTGTTCCTTTAACTGCTGTTTCCGGAATCCAAGTAAGACCAAAAGCTGTAACATAATGATCCGGGAATGAGTTTGTATCAAGATAGTCTCCTGAAACTTGATAATGATTTATTCCCTCTATTTCTTTGATGTAAAAGATTCTGTGAACTATTTGGTAAGAAATTTCAGGTTGAAGGGGATGAGTGTAATGATAAACAACTATATCTCCTACTTGTGGGTGATGAGCCCATTTTTGGACTACTACTAACACATCCCCTCTTTCAATAAGAGGGCTCATACTGGTTTCTTCTTCCCCCTGAACTATATCATAAGAAGCAATCCATAATGGCACTGTTAAAATTATTACGCAAAAACTTGTTAACACTATGAAAACGGTCTTTGTTTTCATAATAATCCCCAAAACTGAGTACTACGCTGAAAAATTATTGATAAGCACATACCATGATCCATCTATTCTCACCTGATGAATTACTGAGGCTAATGGATATTTCTCGTAAATTTCTTTTAGTTCTTCTTTTGAGAGTTTTCGAGTTACAGGAAAATAAGCTCCCCCAAGCTCAGCAAATTTAGTTAATAAATCTGGAAGGTCGGAATGATATTCATCTAGGATGAGGTCTAATGATGACATATCTGTCCGACTCCAAGTTTATACCGGACATAATTCTGGGTATATAGCACAGATTTCCGGTGACGCCGTTCCTCCAATTACAAGAATTCCACCAATCAAAACGATAAGAGAAATCCTTAGTAACATCGATTTTTTAATGTTTTTTGCCCAATTTAACATTTTTGAAGCTCCTTTATACTTCATCTTATAGTTTGGCGAAATTGAAATTCTATGGATAATGCTTAAAAATGGAAAAAAGCCAGTAATGACATTTACATTGGTGATAAGAAGTACTAAAAAACTTTAAATTAATTTTAAAGACTTATACTGTTAATTAATGAACGAGATATGAAAAAGATAATATATTCCTTAAAATACTATATTAAAAGAGATGAATATTAAGACAATTGAACGATATCGAAATAACTTGATAAGATATTCTTCAATGTTAGATAAAGACGTTTATGAGGTATTACTCGAGCTTTTGAGTTTAGAGGAGAAGGGGTTAAGATTAACGATAGGTAATTGGATAGAGCAAACAAAGAAAACAAGAGAAGAATATGAAGGAAAAAAAGGGTTTACTCCTGGTGTAATGCTTCGATATCAACTAATCTATTATAATAATCAGTATTCATTATTCACTGATAAATTATTTCGGAAAATTTATTCAAGGACAGCACTAAGTCAAAAACAAGAAAAAATCGATATTATAATGCTTGCTGACCAGATATTAGCTGAAAGAAATACTTTGACAGAAAACGAGTTGAAAATACTGTTAATATGGAAAAAGAATCCCTTTGGAAAACCCAAAGAAATAGCTGAGAAACTAAATCTGGAAACAAAAAATCCAGTTCATAAAGTACAAACAACAATTAGAAAATTAAGTGATAATTATTCTTTTCACAAAGTTTATTATTTAGATTTGTATCCTACAGGGTTATCGTCAATTACTACCCTTGTGAAAACATCAATGTTTAACGTAGAGCTTGAAAAACTTAAGCATCCATACTTAAGAAAAATCTATAAATTTTCATTTAAAACAATAAAACCGTTAGTGTACTACATATTGAAATGGCAAATACCCGTTAGTAGGCTCAATAATTATGAATTCATCAATGATTTCAAGGAATGTCTTAAGATAAGATACAAAATACCTGAAGAGGAAATAGAATTTTTTCAAACAATGGTAAATGCTCCACTTTTTAACATAGAAAGCAATATAATGTATAATTCAGATTATAGAAAACACATAAATTTTTATGAGAATTTATTCCATAAAATGACCACAGGAGCAGTGGAATCATATGAAAGTTATGTTTCAGGAATAAGTCAACTACAATGGGATTATGAAGGAGAAAGATTCAAACTAAATGCACTAGATGTGTTAATATTCGATGAAATAAGAAATTGGGAACTAAAATCTAAGAAAAGAACAGATCTAAGGTTCAGCTACTCACAATTGGTTAAAAGATTGAAAGAAAGCAAAAATCAAACATATATAAAAAATGAGGAATTGAGTGTTAGAGGATTAGAAGAAAGAGT
This sequence comes from Candidatus Heimdallarchaeota archaeon, assembly GCA_030638685.1. GTDB lineage: Archaea > Asgardarchaeota > Heimdallarchaeia > Heimdallarchaeales > DAOWED01 > DAOWED01. The sequence continues at coordinate 4,372 of DAOWED010000185.1, forward strand.
AAACGTATTAACGGAGAAAGGGATCTACTTACCAAGATTATACAATCTTTCAATGCATCAATACAAATTATTTCTACTGGTAAAATGTAGGACAGAAAAAGAAATAGATGAACTACTTACGCTGCTAGCTCATTTTCCATATGTACAGTTAACATATAGTAAAACTCTCAGAAGACCAACTGATTACTTGATCCATGCTGAAATATATTCGCAGGAGTCAGGACTATTTTACAGTTTTATCAATTACATTGAAGACTTGGAAGCAGAGATATACTATACCACAAAAAATCAAGAAATCATAAGTTTATATCCAGTAGGACTGCATGAATTATTAACACCTAATAATGAGTGGAAATGGAAAGGAATACATAAATTCATTTGAAATTAAAACAATAATATGCTGGGACGGATTTAATTATTCTGTGAAAAGGAATAATGTCTAGTAATCGTTCTACTCCGTTATTTAGAAAGGCTTATTCTTTCTTATTATCTAAGGTGTGAAGATATTCATCTATATGATAAGCAGCCGTCTTACCAGCACCCATAGCATCAATAACTGTAGCTGCACCGGTTACTACATCCCCACCGGCATAAACACCTTCTCGGTCTGTTTTTTGTTTAAAATCTACTTTGATTGTATTTCCATGTCCGAACTCTATTCCTTCCGTTGTTTGTCTAATTATAGGGTTTGATTTCTGTCCAATGGCATATATAACTTGATCACAATGAAGGTAGCCTGACATACCCGGAATGGGTTCAGGATTTCTTCGACCACTACTATCACATTCTCCAAGTCTCATATGCATGTACTTGATCCCTACAACTCGATCGAACTCTCCAACAATCTCAAGAGGCTGTTTAAGTGTCCTAAAAATTACTCCTTCTTCATCAGCATGAATTCTTTCAACTTCTCGAGCCGGCATTTCAGAGATAGTTCGTCGGTAGACGATTGAAACTTGCTCTGCACCTAACCTTAAAGCTGTTCTAGCGGCATCCATTGCTACGTTACCTGCACCAAAGACTACTACTCTCCGACCAATCTTAACAGGTGTATCATATTCTGGAAACATGTAAGCACGCATAAGATTAACTCTAGTAAGTACTTCAGCTGCACTATAAACACCTAAGAGGCTTTCACCGGGGATACCTAAGAAAGTAGGATTACCTGCTCCAGAACCAATGAAAACAGCATTAAAGCCCTGTTCTCCCAGAAGATCATCAATGGTTAAGGTTCGACCAATTAAGGTATCAGAAACAAATTCAACACCTAAGTCGCGAATATGAGCAATATCTGAGCGAACAATGTTTTTAGGAAGACGAAACTCAGGGATACCATAAATTAAAACTCCTCCAAAATCATGAAGAGCCTCGAAAACAGTGACAGAATGACCTTTTTTGGCAAGTTCGGAGGCACAAGTTAAACCAGATGGACCGGAGCCAACAATGGCAACTTTGAAGCCAGAGGGCTTACACATATCCTCAGAACGAGTTTTGGCAAAACGATCTCCAATAAAACGTTCAAGATTACCAATAGCAATAGCTTGAGGATGAATACAGACACCTTCACATTGAGTTTCTTGAGGGCAAACCCGACCACAGGTAGCTGGAAGAAGGTTAGCGTCTTTCATAACAACATTAGCCCCATCGAAGTCACGTTCAGCTATTAGTGAAATAAAGCGAGGAATATCAATAACAACAGGACAACCTTCAACACATTTTGGTTTACTACAAAGAAGACAGCGTTCGGCTTCTTCAACAGCTTGCTTCTCAGTATAACCAAGAGCAACTTCGTAATTGTTTGTTACTCGAACATCAGCCTCTTGATGAGGCATGGATATACGAGTGGCTTTTCGTCGAATAACACGTTTTGAGCGAGAATCTGAAGACATTTGAGATCACGAATATTAATAATTCAAGTTTTAAGACACGCTCGATTTATAAAAAGTCATCGTTGAAAAATCAGCAAAGAGGGTGAAAAAAGTGGAAGGTAATTGTAACGCTTTTAGAGCCCCTCATCTAGCTATTTTTTAATGAAAAATGATTAAGAATGAAAAAAAAAGAAAGAAAAGAAAACTAACACTCAATAGATGGAGATGAATAAAAGTCATAAAATTCTTTCAAGAAATGATCAACATGACCTTCGTAATAATATTCATGCAAGAAATTCTTAATATGATTAAAAGGAAACTCCTTTTCAAGGATTAAGCTTGCAAAAAGATCTTCTAAAACTAAGGCAATCAAATAATCAACTTGATCAAGTGCTCCCAATAAAGAAAAAGCAAAATTTTGTTTGAAAGAATCGGTGGACAAAGTATCAGGTAAATCGAGAATATAGCTAATACGATAGTGATTGAACTTCTGAAAACGAGAACGACTACCTACAATGGTTCGATGTAAATGGTTTGATGAAAGAGAAAAGGTTGAAAGAACAGCCAGTTCTAAAGAAAGATGAGAATTGATCTGAATTTCAAAAAGAATGAGGACAGAATCAGAGTTATTATGCAAGAAAAAGCGTCTAACTTGGATAGGTTCACCGAAGGGATCTAGAAGGAGTTCATCAGAGAAAGGCTTGGTCAAAAAATAGGGTATTCAACAGTTTCTATTTTATAAATTAATCCTATGCAAACTTATACATTTTGATTAAAATTCATTTTTATAACTTTTAGAAATCTCTCTGTCTATCCTTTTAAATTAATTAAACAGATAAGAAAATAGGAATTGTTCAGATGAAAACCAAGTCAGAACAATTTTCTACTCGCCGGGAGTTCCTCGG
>DAOWED010000040.1 GCA_030638685.1 Candidatus Heimdallarchaeota archaeon
ATTAAACAACTTCTAACTCAAAAACCTTCTCAGCCAGAAAAGAAGGAAGTTCAAGAAACTAAGAGCGAAAAAATATACTCCGAGACGGCACTGAAAAGCCTAAATGTTAAAGAATTAAGAGAAATTCTTACTGAAAAAGGACTCAGTCCAAGAGGAACAAAAGCTTATCTTACGAAAAGATTACTTGATTACCAAGCTAATCTTGCAAAAAAAGGAAAAAAATGAAATGAGGTTTTAAAATGGCAGAACACCAATTAACTTGCAGAAATTCAATGATCTTACCTTCCACTGAAGACAATATAGTTATTGACACAACAATGACACTTTTGGAGTTTGAAGAAGCAATTCGTTCATTGTTTCAAATTAAGAAAAGAGATAATTTTGTAATCTTCATTAAAATCAACAAAAAATGGCATAAAATTAAACAAGATCTTGAAAATTACCCCATTAACAAAAACTCAAAGATTGAAATTAGAAGACATACCTCTACTAAAAAAATACGTGAGCTAAGAAAGACGATTACTGTCTTAGATCATTTGGATATTCCTCCAGGAACTATCACTGTTGATGATATTGATCCAGAAAAAACACGATTACGTTTAGTTGAATCCGCACGTGACTTTTTAGAGCAAGTCATACAAGATCCATACAATGCCAGTTTTCAAATCCCATCCAGGTCAACGGGTAATATTGGTTATGATGAAAAGACAGAGATGGTATTATTAGGAAGACAGATGATTGACCGTCAATTTAGAAGTTTAGCAAGTGTAAAATCAGTTAGTCAAATGGCTTTAGCTATGAGATTAATTCATGATCTTTTACACAGAGAAATTACAAGCACAAAAAGAGATCTTTTCTATATGGATGTCAATAAATTTGAATCTCAAAACACCTCAGACAGTTTAATTGAAGATGTTGGTGCAATGCTTAAAGTAACTCGTCAGAGTTTAAACGTTTCCGCATCATCAAAAGGAAGCATTATTGGAAATATTTCTTACAGGGAAAAAGGTGATTTAATAGATTGCCGAAAAGTAGGCACAGGAAAATCTATTGCTCCAAAGATAGGAGATATAGAAGATCTTGAATCCGATGCTGAATTTGTACTGGTAATAGAAAAAGATGCTGTGTTCAATCGTCTTGCAGAGGATCAATTTTATGATCAAATTCCTTCAATTTTGATCACAGCTAAAGGGCAACCAGATATGGCTACTAGAATGTTTCTCAAAAGGATCAATGATGAGCTAAAAATACCCATTCTTGCAATGATGGATGCTGATATTTATGGAGTAGAGATTATGAGAGTATATACTATCGGTTCAAAATCCCTTTCTTTCGAAACATCTCATATGGCAGTCCCTAATATTAAATGGATAGGTCTACTTCCGTCAGATCTTAAAGAAGACAGCCCATTTAAGATACCTAGAAGTGCCTTGATAAAAATGACTTCAAGTGATGTTAATAGAACTAAAAGCATCCTTCAAGAAGAATACATTGCTAGAAAACCGACCTGGAAGAAAGAATTGGAAATCTTACTCGAATTAAATTACAAAGCAGAAATACAAGCACTTAACGCTAAAGACCCACAATATATTACCAATCATTACCTTCCAGCAAAACTAGAGGCAGGAGATTGGATTTAAAAAAAGTCTTGAACGTTGAATAGTTAGACCTAGTAATTCATTTAAAGAAACAAGACATGTTTTGGTATTTAGATAATCTTGCTTATACTCGAGGTTCGGTTTTTTCAAATGATTTAATGTGTTCTAAAATCATTTTTTCTAGAGTGATCGGGTGAAGCATCTCAGATAAATGAAGTGCCTCTGCAAGCTTTGAGCTTGAACTTGCCCGAATCTCGAATAATGGGTCTCCTCTGTGAATATATGATCCTCGAGAAGCATGAATAATTATACCTGCTGTTTTATCCATTGGTGCTCCTGCTGTACGAGCAATTGAACCGATAACACTTGAACTTACGTTATAGACCACATCTTCATCTCCTTGGAAAGAAACCACTTCTGAATAATTGGCTACAGGTAAATCAGTAGCGGTGATAGTTGGGTCTCCTCCTTGAGCTTCAACTATTTCCCTGAATTTTGCGAGTGCTTTTCCTTCTTCTAGAATTTGCTCTGCAAGAGCGTATCCTGTTCCTCTTTCGCATCGATTAGCCATTTCAAAAATTATTCCAGCAAGGGCTAGAGATTTTCGCCTTAAATCAGGGGAACCACCTTCTTGTTCAAGTATTAACATAGCATCATACATTTCTAATGTTGGACCTATGTAGCTTCCTATTGGTTTATCTCCGGGGCTTATTACACTCTCAACTTTTAGACCTAGTTGGTGTCCTACCGTTGAAAAATTATGAGCTAGTTCTCGTGCATCAGTTGAACGGGGTAATTTTGCTCCTTTTCCCGTTGGCAAATCTATCATTACATATTGGGAACCAGCAGCTTTCTTCTTTGCCAAAATGGAAGCAACCATCAATGCTTGAGGGTCGATTTTTAAAGGTTTAAGTACTTGAATTATTTTATCCATAGTTCGTCCTAAACCAACTGCTTCACCATTAATTATACATCCTCCTGTAGTATCAACAACAGATGTAGCTTCTTCTATGGTCAAATCAACTGGCATAACGGTTTCTAAAACATCTATTGTTCCAGCAGGACTTGTAATAGCTCTAGTGCTTACTTTGGGTATAGTTAGCCCTGCAGCAGCAATAATTGGGATCATAATTGGAGTAATTCTATTTCCAGCAATACCCCCGATTGAATGTTTATCAACAACAGTTTTGCCACTTAGCTCTAATCTTTGAGAATTTTCAGCTACCATAGAAGCAAAATCAACAGTCTCTTTGAGAGTAAGTCCTCTTATTTCAATACTTGTAGCCAAAGCAGCTATTTGAATTTCAGAGATTAATCCTTGGTCAACTGCAGTAATGATTTCTCTAATCTCAGATTTAGAAAGAATCTCATTATCCATCTTTTTATGAATAATAGGAACAAGTCGATTTCCACTTGTTTCAACAATTTCAACTATAGCATTATGGGATAAGCCAGCTCGCCCCATCATTTTTGAAGAAATACCTACAGTTTCAGGCTCCATTACATCAGAAGTAACTACTCTAAAACCATAAGAGCGAGTTGAAAAAACAATCATTTCACCGGGAAAAAGATCATTTGCATG
>DAOWED010000032.1 GCA_030638685.1 Candidatus Heimdallarchaeota archaeon
ATAGGTACTCCTTCTGAAGAGTATCCATTTCAGTAATTCTAGTTTATGCGTCTTGAACCATTCAAGGAATTCTTGAAACTTAGTTATTCGATCAAATAGACCTTTAGCTGAATTAGCCATTAGATGATAACTACTATGGAGGTGATTATTGGCTATTCCAATATGCTCCATTAATTCATTGACGCCAAATTTACCTTTATTGATCTTGATCATAGGTAAAGGGTCTGAAATCAGTAAATTCTTGAAATCTTTATCAAGAAGATAATTAACTATTTCTTTGCTGAATTTCCTACAATGCTTTAGGTTTTCGTCGCTGAGTTCTTCAATGATATCTGCTAACTTATGTCTTTTGCCTTTTCTTTCCTCACGTGGATAGTGTGTCATTGAAAGACCAGTTGTATAAGTCCTCAGAACCATCTACTTAATTAGTGCTTAGAATCCTTTATAAAGGCTATCAAGTCTAAATTTTATCACTTAGAATAACTTTTTTACTATTATTGCCAGTTATTTTTCCTATTTCTCTTAAACCTAATGCCAATTGAAATTCCCCTTTGTAGCAGTTAGGTGGTTATGTACAAATTTAAGTAAATATTTAATCAACGATGACTAACGGTAGAAATGCAATTATTAGCAATATTACTCCTAAAATCAATCGTATAATTTTATCCGGTTTTCCTACATTTTTAGCCATGTAATCACCATTCCTATTAGTATTTATCACGTTTCTATTATTTAAAGGTTGATATTTAACCAATTTATTAGTTGGTTATATGAATTTATTAATTAAATGGGTAAAAGAGAGGAAGAAAATAAGAAAGGAAAAAAAAAGAAAAAAGAAAATAGAAGAAAAATATAAGAAAACTAACCAGAATATCTGGGTGGAATGAGTTTTAGAGAGCGCATGTAAACGAAAAGTTGAGCTCTGGTATGAATTTCATGTTCAACCAAATGCCATAAAATCCAAGAAAGGGTGCACTCCTCAGTGGAACCACTAGAAGAGGTAAAAGATACTTTCTTTTGAATTTCGTCATCTGAAAGATCTTCAAAAAAAGCAAGAGTTTTATCATGAAGAGAAATAATGTAATCTTTGATTCCTTGAGGAGTAATTCCATCGGGTAAATCTTGCCATAAAGGTTCTTTCAAGGTGGCAATGCTAAGCCAGCCTTCTTCTGCAGAACCGAGATGATAAATTAATTCAGCAAGAGAACGAGAATCTGGGGAAGGACGCCAGGAGTAATATGATAGCTCTGAAGGGATCTTTTCAAGTGATTGATAGAAAGATTGGCGTATATTAGTCCATTGACGTAATAAGAAAGCTTTGTCCATAGACTATATGTTACTTGAACAAATAAAAAGAATTCCCAGAATTATAATTCAATTATTCTGAAAAAAAAGAAAAGGAGAGGAAAAAAAAGAATTATTCTTCTTCAGGATTAAAATCATCGGAGAGAGTAGCATATTTGGTAGCTAATTCCACAATACGTTCGCTTCGAGCAATGTTGTCTTCAGGTTTAATTGGAACTCCTTCTATGAGTAGAACACTCTCTAAAAGTTGAAGGATTGTAAGTTCTACTAACTCACGAGAGCGATTGGACGCAATTAACTCACTAAGCTGTTTTATGAGAACATGGTTAGGGTTAAGTTCCAATATTTTCTTGACGGAAAACATTTCTTGATCCATAAAACGATAAACTCGTTGCATATCTGAAGAAATACCTTGAGGGTTAACTAATCGACAAACACTGGTAACCATTCGATCAGAGTATCTAATGCTTGCAACTTGTTCACCAACGATGCTGTCAAATTTGGCTAAAATAGGGTCAGAAAGATCAGTTTTGACCTTTTCTTCATCAGCAGCTTCCTTGGATGTGTCTTCATCTTGACTAACTGCTTCCTCGTCAACATTTTGGAAAGAGACTTTATCAAACTCTTGAACATTCATCATCAAAAGGGAATCAACAGGCTGATGCAGAAGAAGAACTTCTATTCCTTCAGCTTTGAAATATTCCAAATGAGGACTTCGTCGAGCTAATTCAAGATTATCAGCTAAAAGGTAATAGATTTTATCTTGATCAGGATTCATCCGCTCAATGTAAGATTCAATGGAAGAAAGTTTCTCATGTTCGAGATCAGAAGTAGTAAACCGTAGAAGTTTAAGTAATTTCTCTTGATATTTCTGATCAGTAGCTGCTCCCTCTTTTAAGAAAATACCAAACTCATCCCAAAACTGAAGAAAGGCATCATCATCGGATTTTGCGAGACGACTAAGTTCTCTAAGGATTTTGCTGGTTAAGACTTTCTTAATGGAGGTCAGATGTTTATTTAGCTGGGCAACTTCTCGAGAGACATTAAGAACAATATCTTCGCTGTCAACCACACCAGACATAAAACGTAAGAAGTTAGGAAGAAGGTCTTGGTTTTTTTCTTCAACAAGAACTTTACGAGCATAAAGCTTTATTCCCCATTCATGATCAGGATTAAAGATCTGTTTTTGAATATGTGTAGGAACAAAAACAACGGAGTAAAACTGCATAGGAGCCTCAGCACGAATGTTAAAATGGAGCAAAGGTTCTTGCCAATCTCGAGCAACTTCTTGATAAAGAGCAGTATATTGTTCTTCAGTCAGATCATCCTCGGGACGACGCCAGATAGCTTTTTCACCACCAAATGTTTCATCTTGGATATGAATAGGATAATCAAGAGCAGAAGAATATAGACTAATCATGTTCTTTAAACGGAAAAAATTAGCATAACTTTTGTCATCATCATTAAGATGAATGATAACGGCAGTTCCTCGCTCTTCTTTTTCAATAGGGTGAATTTCAAAATTTTCTAAACCTGAGGAAATCCATTCATAAGCTTGTTCATCAGGAAGAGCAGAGCGAGTTTGAACAACGACATTATCAGAGACCATAAAAGAAGAATAGAAACCCACACCAAATTGACCTATTAAATCATTAGAGTTGGTACTACTCATTTCTTTAAGGCTATCAAGAAAACTCTTGGTACCACTGTGAGCAATAGTACCTAAGTTAGTAACTAGTTCATCCTTAGTCATACCAATTCCGGTATCAGTGATGGTTAAAATGCCTTCATCTTCATCAAAATCGACAGTTATTTTGAGATCGAGATCAGGTTGAAAAATATCATCAGTAAGCTTTCTAATACGGAGCTTATTAAGAGCATCAGAAGCATTAGAAACTAATTCACGCAAGAAAACATCTTTATTCTTGTAAAGAGAATTAGCGATAATATTAAGCAATTGTTTAATTTCAGTTTTGAACGTAAAGGAATCAGTTGAATTAGGAACTGATTCTAGGGTATCCTCATTCCCAGTCATAAATCATTCTAGAAGGTTTTTTTTAAAAAAATTATCGATAACTAACTAGATCAAGCGAAGAAATGAAGAAAGAAAAAAAAAAGCTCAACAAAGAAAGAAATAAAGAGTAGAAACCCAGAGGAAGTACAAAAGGTAAGAAAAAAAAAAGACGAATAAACTGCTAACAATGGGAAAGCTTATATTTGAAAAGAATAAATCTTTGAACATGCCTATCGATGCAAATGCTGCAGATCTTGAAGTTGTAAAAACTTCAGAAGAAGGATTAGAAATAAGAGGAGAAGTAGCTCCACCCGAAAAACTAGGTATTTATGGTTCAATCGTACTTGTCGATTTCGACGCTTGCAATGGTGACGGAATCTGTATTGAAGATTGTCCAGAAGACTGTTTTGAGTGGAAAGATACACCAGGCCACCCCACATCAGAAAAGAAAGCCATTCCAACAAGAGAAAGCGATTGTATTCAATGCTTTGCTTGCGAGGATGGATGTCCTGAGGGTGCTATCAAGGTTCTTGAATGATCTGATCCCCCTAGTCTAATTTTTCATTTTTCCCCTTCCTCACTTTTTCTTTTTTTTAGAAACATATATGTCCTATTTTTTTGGGGAGTTTAACTTTCGTTAATGAATTATTAAGTCGAATTATATCTCTAAAATAGTCAATAAATTTTAACTATAATTAGAAAAACGAATAAAAAAGAAAAATAAAGAAAAGAGTAATATAATTAGTTGTATCATTGTATCTATTGCTTTAAGTTATTTATTTTAGTTAAAACCATATTCTTTAATTGATTTTTTAGCTTTGTAAGGTATTCTTATCAAAAGACGTCTACCCATCATCAGAACTGAGTTCAAAATCATCAGCTTCCGATTCAATTTTTCCTAAAAGAGTTTCTTCAAATGACATAAGATTTAATCTCTGTTGTATAGAAACATTATAAACAGGTTCACCTTCATGAGTAAATTTATTTGTTTTTTGTATCTTTACCTCTTGAGGATATATGATAAATAATAATGTTTCACCTTCTTTTGTATAAATCTCATAATAATTATTTTTTATATTAAGTACCTTAACATCATCAATTTCTTCAAGTCTGACACTTTTAGCTTTCATATCTTGGTATAATTTTGTCTTTGGTACAGGTGATTTTAATACATCATCTTCCATTACGTTTGTCAAACCAACGATAGTTCTTGTCTTGAAATTTATTACGTTCTTTCCCTCAATATTACTGATTTGAAAGGAAATTG
>DAOWED010000212.1 GCA_030638685.1 Candidatus Heimdallarchaeota archaeon
CTTATTATTGTTAGCACTGCTCTAATTTCCTATACTCATTTCTACGGTGCGGAGCAGATTAATGATAAAACAATCGATCAGTTACTTTCTATCACTTCTATTCAAAAATCAAGGCTTGAAGAAATTTACGACCATCAAATGATAGAAGTCCATCTAATTTCCCACCACTCAGAGCTTTCAGGAAGTTTTCAAGAATATCTAGATACTGGTTCTAACGAGAGTTTAGAAGCACTAAATGAAATATTATTTGGATTTACAGATACTTCCCTCGCCTATTTGGATCTTCATATTCATAACTTGGAAGGAATCGTTATTGCAGCTACAGATAGTTCAGTTATTGGGGAAAATCATTCAACACATCATCATTATAATGCTTCTTCAGATATTAAGGTTTATTTTGATAACGATGAAGGTGAGTTAAGACAATATTTTAGTGCATCAATTATTAATAATGAAACGCTAATAGGATCCATATCTATCAAAACGGATGCTTCAGATATCCTTTCAGTTACAAGTGATTATACAGGTCTTCACGAAACAGGAGAAACCGTTTTAGCTCAGAAAAATGCAGACGGGGACGCTCTATTTATTACTCCACTAAGGTTCGATAGTGAAGCAGCAATGATAAAAATTATTCCTAAAGAAAACTTAGATAGTCCCATTACTCAAGCCTTACTTGGCAATGTTGATGTCTTTCTGAACGCTAAAGATTACCGTAATAAAACGGTTATTGCTTCAACAGAATATCTTGAGGAGACAGGATGGGGAATAGTTGTTAAAATCGATAAGGAGGAAGCAATGGAACCGGTTTTGGATCTTACAGTAATAACGATCCTTGGAGTATTAATTGCTTCAATAATAGTAATTATCGTAGCTGTCATATTTGCAAAATCAATTATTGAACCAATAAAGGCTCTTAATACTGCAGCTCATGAGATTGGTAAAGGAAATTACTCAACTAGAGTTCAAAAAGTCTATCCTGATGAAATAGGTGAGCTTGCTGATACGTTCAATCTAATGTCGGACCAGATTCAAGAAGAAATAGCTAAAAGAGAGATTATCCTTTCTATAGCTTCCCATGATCTTCTTAACTATTTTACTGCAGCAGATGGCTTTCTTGAAATTATGAAGATGGATGATCATTCAGAGAAGACGATAGATTATATCAAAAAAGTTAGATCAAATATCCTTCAAGCAATTCAATTACTTAAATCCCTTTCTGTGGCATTAAGAGAGGATGTTAAAGAGAAAAAACTTATAACTATTGATCTGAGACCAGCAGTTGCAAGAGCATTCATTTTGCTAGAATATTTGTTCCCCAGAAAAACTATAGAAAAAACAATTACTATTGCTGAAGAGGATAAAATTACAGGTGATTCGCTTTTTAACGAAGTATTAATGAATCTGCTAACAAATGCTGTTAAAAATCATCCTTCTAACGAGATAAAGATTGAAGTTATAGGGGAAAGAAAGAAAGGAATTTATCGTTTGTCAATCATTGATCATGGTAGAGGTATAGCTCCTCAAGATAGAGAAGAGCTATTCACAAGGTTTAGTGAATTTAGAAAAACAGGGAAAGGGTCAGGGTTAGGGTTATATATTGTTAAGAATCTGGTAGAGAAATATAATGGCAGAATCTGGATAGAAAGTAGAGTTGATAGTGACTATTCTCAAGGAACCAAAATGATAATGGAATTTCCAATAGAATAATTACTAAAAGACTTTCCTCAGATCATTTTCTTCTGAAAAAAGCATGTAAACGCTGAAGGTTAGGTGTACCAGAAGGAGAAACATGTTCTACTTTATATGAATAGTTTAGCTCTTCTAGAGGGATTGTTCCGCCAAAATAAGATGTTTTTTCAATTAACTCAGGAGAGATTTTGAGATTACCTCTGTGGTTCAAGAAATAATAAAAACTGAAAAGACCTAAGAAAGCAACTCCTACGCCAGCATAAACAAAAGCTCCACCTACTCCCGTTCCTTTGAAATCAACTTCTAGCGAGAAAAGAGTGAATTTGAAGCCGGTAGCTAATACGCTTCCTATAATAACGGATACTACTCTAAAAATTGAAAAGACTTGATTTAACATCGAGTTTACCCTTCCTCTCATGTCATCCCTTATTGCTTCTTGCATCAAAGTCACCAAAGGTATCTCAAAAAACATCGAGATAACTCCATAAAAGAGCATTATTACAAAAAGCTGGCTCAAAGTGGTTGAAAGTCCTAAGATAACGATAAAAACTCCATCAAATCCCACAGCAAAGATTAAAAGACCGAGCCTATCAAATTTATCACCTAGTGCTCCTACTGCAAAGGAACCAAGCACACCTGAAAAAGCAAAGACAGAAAGAGCAAGACCGAACTCAATATCAGAAAGTTCTAGCTCTACTTTCATAAAATTAGGCCAGAGCTGACCCACCATTCCCGCAAAAAGCGAATAAAACATGAAGATTGAGAATAGAAACCAGATAAGTTGGTAATTTTTAACGTAATTAAAGCCAAGCTTGACATCGGTTAGAACGCTCTTGATCTCACCAGAAAAGGTTTTCTTCTGGATTTTGGGAAATTCTTCTTCTATTTTTTTGTTTTTCTGGTTAGAAATTACATGAATTGGTCTGAGATCAGTTTTAATGAAGTAAAGGAAGAAAGCTGAAATAATAAAGGTAAAAGAATCAAGCCAGAAAGCGATAGAGTAACCGGTTAAAGCTATTAATACCCCTCCGATAGCTGGACCTATTAAGAAGATTATCTGAAAACTAAGAGTTGATAACGAATTTGCTGGTAATAATTCATTTTTATCCACTAAATTAGGAATAGCTGCATTTCTTGCCGGATAGAAGAAACGATTAATTGAAGAAGTAAGAAAAGTTATCAGATAAACTTGCCACAGATTATTAGTGAATGGAAGCAAAGCAATGCAAAAAGCCTGTAAAAGATCACTGATTACCATTATTTTTTTACGATCTAAGCGATCAACCAGTACACCTGCGATCGTTGGTAAAAATATCATAGGTATTGCTTGAAAGATTCCATACCATGCTAGTGCTATCGGGCTTTCATCCATGGAAATGATATATAATAACAAAGCAATCATGGAGATTACTCCGCCTAGATTTGAGAATAATTGACCTAGCCACAGGTTGAAGTAATCAGAATTATACTTTATTACCGATGTTAAAGTAGCTTTTTTTGGCTTTAATTCCTCTGGTTCTACAAAAGCTTCTTTCCACTCTATTATCAGCTCATATCCCCAGTTTAAAATTATCAAAAACACAATTATTGACATTATTATAAGCAATAAGCTCATTTTTTCACCTTGTTATCAGATTTTATAGCCCAGATTAAAATTATCAAACAAATAATAACTGCAACAATTATATATGTTAAACTCATTTTTACACCTTTCAAGTTTTTCTATTCTTTTTGTCTATTCTTTTCCCGATATTATTTCTTAAAACTGGCTAGACCTTTTGATAATGCTTTTCCTAACAAGAAAGATCCAAGCAAAATTCCAATAGTTATGAAAATCATCACTAACCATTCAATTATTGAATAATCATTAACCCATCCATATGTCATTATTGAAACTGACAGAGTCATTAATAACGCTATTGGGGCTGTTTTACGGATCACTTCACCTTCAATGCCTAATTTATCGATAACTGCTGCGGCATTGGCTATTTTTGCAGGTGAAAGGACACTAGCTAATCCTCCGCCAACTCCATTTGCGGCTCCAACAATGATAGGGTCAATTGCCAGATTTGTAGCAGTATCAACATGATACTTTGAGAACATAGCTATTGATGAGGTCTCTGAACCGCTAATAAATCCACCAAGTAAGCCGATAAAAGGAACTATAAATATGTAATATTCCCCGAAAAGGTTACTTGTTTGAGTTGCAAGAAGTGAAACCATGTTAAGCTCTGGATCAGGCTTCCAATCACTCCCTGAAATATCAGTTGTTCCAGAATAATTCATCACAAAAGCCACTGCAAAGAAAATTGCTGCTGCAAAAACTGGTCTTGCTGCCCTTCTACGCCAAGTGGACAAAGTGTCAGCTACTAGTTCTTTTGATAGATTAAAGAAAGGTAGGCTTAAGACAACACTTACAAAAACCCAGAAATAAGCTTGCCAGAAAACTCGAGTATTAATTACTTTAAGCCCTTCAATCTTAAGCCCTAACACTAAATCAGAATAAAGGTAATCATAGATTGGATCAATTAAATTAGTAATTAAGCAGAAAAAGATTAAAATTAGCCAAGGGGAAAGAGCTCTTAAAAGAGACATCTCAGAGATTGATTTTCTATCTTCATCTGTAAGGTTAGAATCATCAATTATTTTGACACCCAGTATTTTAGCAAGAAGTAAAACAGAAAGAGTAGAAGCTAAACCTGCAAAAACACCAGTTAAAGTTACATAACCTAAATGACAAGTTAGAATGGTAGTAAAACCAGCTGTTAAACCCGAAACTGTGGCAAAAAGAAAAGATTTCTTATCAAAAAGTAACTTATAGCCTCCAGCAATAAACAACATTCCGTAAGCAATACCGGTTGTTACAACAGGCATAAAATAGCTGAATGTTTGCCCACTTTCAGTGAGAGAAACAGTCACATCTAAGGAATTCATAACATCGGTGAAAACTACTGCGGGAATAGCCAAAAGAGCAAAAGTTGTGAGAGGATCATAACCAATAGCTGCAAGCGAAATGGACACAATTGGACTAAAACCTAACGCATATAATATTGGTGGGAGCATAGTCACTGGAGTGGCACCTATTGATACTAGAAAGGTTCCAATCCCTAAACAAAGGATCATTATTTGGAAGCCTTTTTCTTCTCCCCCGCCTAACTGTTTAAATGCAGCTGAAATTCTCGCTAATGAGCCTGTTTTCTCCATGAAAGTAAGCATAAGTATACTTGTAAGAACCATCAATGAAATAGGGAACGAAGCAATCATTCCACCAATTGACGCAAAAACAACCACTTCAATATCTGTATCAAGAACCATATAAGCTAAATAAGAGATCAGAAACCAAGTCATTAAACCTACAGTATCAGCTTTCCAATTAAAGACCACTAGAAATATCACTGCTAAGAAAAAAATTTCAAGTAAAGTAATGCTGACTAGCTCACCAAATAATGCCATAAGCGTTTTTACTTTTCTTCCTTATAAATTATCTTACAAAAAAAAATATTCAAACTCAATAAAGAGTAAAATATTAAACTTGGACGTAACAAAAAACGAATTATTTTGAGAAAAAAGCATGTTAAACAGATTAAAAGGGTAATGAAGCATTTAATTAAAAATAAATTTAAAAAAAACTAAAACAGCCTCCCGAAAATTTAAAAATTAAGGGAGCAAATAGAACATGAGGGCCATGAGTAGTACTGGTAATAAAATAGTTGACTGGATATTGGTACATACAACAGACGATTGTCCTTATTGTAAATTTGTAAAGCCGGTCCTCGATTTTCTAGTTAAAAATGAATTTACAGCAAAAGTTCATTATAAGTACTACAACAATAGAGACAACTATCTTCAATCATTAGGTGATTATTCAGCTAAATACAACGAAGAGTTTCATTACCCAATTCTTGAAATTTTCAGAAATAATAGAAAATCAATTGTTCCAGCATCAGTAGTTAGAGAGATCCTCCTTATAATGGGTGATTTAGACATGGAAATACAATTTGCCCTTTTTGATAATGAAGATGTGGATGAAAACTTGATAATGAATGAAGTCATTACTGCCAATTCTCTACTCATGAAAGGAATAGAGGAGGCTTTTGTGATAATGACAACCTATGAAGTTACTGGGGACGAAGAAGAAGGCCTAATATAATTAAGATTTTTTATGATTTTTTTAAGAATTTTTTTAGAGTTTTTTTAGTGTTGGAGTAAAGACTATTGTTCTTCCCACAAAAGAATAACGAATTATTCTCTGAACTTGAGCTTTAAAGAGCTCATAATACTCTAAGAAACGATCATTAGAAATTATCCTACAATTGTAACGTTTAGCATACTCTAACACTGTTACATCATCATCTTCACCTGAAGGAGCCTCTATAACCCTTCCTTTTTTGATCCAATCCATTAAACCATCATAATCATTAATAGAATACTTTAAAGCTGCAGAAACAATAAAAAGAGGAGTATAACCCTTTTTTCTCAAAGTAAGGTTCATTTTCTTAAGAGCACTGAACAATGGTCGATCAAGAAAGTAGGCAACATTATTACCATCAACGATCAGATTGTAATTAAAAGAAATAGTCTTTGATTTTGTCTTAGATTTTGATGAAGTATTAGTTTTAGCTGTTGAAAAACTAATTTCTCCATGAAAACGGTCAAGATGACGCTGTAATTCTGAACTTTTGACAGTTTTTCCACAGATAGGACATTTCACTATTCTTCACTTCACAAGGCTCTAAAATTGAATTAATGCTGCAGTTCTAAAAAAGATTAGATATTAGTTAGGACGTAATCTGATAAGATTCCTTTGTAAAATGTAAAATAGATAAAATAAGAAAAAAAATAGTACTAGTAAGGGAGGAGAGATAGAAAAAGAAACTATTTCTTTTTAGATAGAAATTACTTTATCAGCGTCGTAAAGATCACCCATGAAAGAACCGATACCGGCAAGAGTATCGACTAGATCACTGAAATCTTCTTTCTTAAGCTCAGCAATGTCACACATTAAAGAGCAGAGAGTGATGGTTATTTCACCCATATCTTTCAGATCTTCTAGCATATCCCACCAGGGAACAATCATTCCTTCTTTTTTCTGAGCTGCTTCAAGAGCTGATTTGAAGGCAGCATCATGAGAATGAATCTCTAATTCAGTGCCAATTGCATCTTTTTTGAATGCCCAGACAGCATCGTCCATAACAAAGATTTTGACTTCGTAGTCATCAACTATTGCTCCTGTAACGATGGTGCTTAAAGTAAGCATATTATTGTAATTTCCTTTTGTTAGTAGTATTGAAAGGATAGCCATAATTATTCCTCAAAATCAATTTTAAAGATAAGTAAGGGGAAGGGTAGGGAAAGGAGGAGAGAGATTGCTAAATTCAATCAGTTTACTTATTCAACAACTAGCTTTTCAGTACGTTCGTTCCATTTAACGACCCAATACCAAAGAGCAAGAATAGCTAAAATAAGTAGAACAGATAAGAAGAAAGCTTGATCAGTAGAACTACCTAATTCTGTAGGTAAGTATTTTGGTTCTGCATCAAACATATCTAAAAAGTCTGCTTTTAGGTGTTCAGTTGTTAAAGCTGCACCAAATATAAGACCAAATACTGCTAACCAGTTCTTAGTTTGTCCTTCACCAGATCTCCAGAGAGAACCCATAGCACATCCACCAGCGAGAGTCATACCGAAACCGAATAAGATTCCACCAATTATTGCAGGACCCCAGAAGTGTCCAAAG
>DAOWED010000064.1 GCA_030638685.1 Candidatus Heimdallarchaeota archaeon
AAGGTTTATTTAATTTAGACCGTTCCGGTGGAGCTTTAATGAAAAAAATAGTGTTATTTGGGTGATGTCTGGCTACTGTATCCAATTTTGTAAGGGTTATTCTCAAACCTATTGGGTTCTCTATTTCTTCAATTGTTATTTTGTTAACAAACTTTTGAGGTAATCTCTCGTCGTAAAACTTCTTTATTTGATCAATTGTCAAAATATCATTTAATTCCCACTTCATCCAACGGTTAGTGTAAGACAGGGGGACTGTTTCTTCTTCACCTTCAGGAATGAAATCACAAATGAAATCATCGTTTCCTTCTGAATCATCATCTATATCTGAATTAGGCGAAGTCATCATCACTCGTATTGCTTGAAACTTTATAATATTAACTAATTTTCTTACGATTTTAGATAGTTAATTTACGTCCATCATCAAGAGATTTTGAAGGCGTTTAAATATTAATTGATTTTTCAAGGCAAAAACTAAAAAACTTGAAAGTTAAATAACTCGTAATGACTACGTTTAAGAAAATTATTGGAAGAGAAATTCTTGACTCTAGAGGAAATCCAACAGTTGAAGTAGATGTTTATCTAGATAATGGTTTTGGAAGAGCAATGGTCCCTTCTGGAGCATCAACCGGCCAATTTGAAGCTTTAGAAATGAGAGATGGAGGTGCTCGTTTTGGAGGGAAAGGAGTAAAAACAGCAGTTAATAACATCAATAATAAGATAGCTCGAAAATTATTGGGGATGCCAGCTGATCGTCAAGAAGATGTTGATCAAACAATGATTGAACTTGACGGGACAGACAATAAAAGTGTTCTTGGTGCAAATGCCATGCTTGGGGTCAGTTTAGCCACCGCCAGAGCGAGAGCTAATGAGAAAAAAATACCTCTCTTTAAGGAACTAGGTAAAGGAACTCGTATACCTGTGCCCTTAATGAATGTAATAAACGGTGGAAAACATGCCGGCGGTAATCTTGCTCCTCAAGAATTTATGCTAGTTCCTCATGGATTTAATACTTTTAAAGAATCATTAAGGGCTGGAACAGAAACATATCACGTTCTTAAAAAATTGCTGAAGGAGAAGTATGGTTCAAGTGCAACCAATGTAGGGGATGAAGGAGGTTTTGCCCCTCCGATAGATACTTGTCACCAGGCTCTAAGCATTATGCTCGAAGCAATTGAAAAGGCAGGTTATTCTCCAAGAGAACAAATTTCTTTTGCTTTAGATCCCGCAGCTGCTGAATTCTATAAGGATGAAAAATATCATCTTGATAACTTGGTTCTCTCTCCTGATGAAATGGTAGATCACTGGATCGGTTTGATTGACGAATTTCCTATCATATCTCTCGAAGATCCTTTTGATGAACAAGCCTATACTACTTTTGCTTCACTCAAAAGAAAAGTTGGACACAAAGTAAGTATTGTTGGGGATGATCTTACGGTTACCAATGTCAGACGAATAGAAAGAGCCATAGATTTTGATGCAATGAATTACCTTCTTCTTAAAGTCAATCAGATAGGCACGCTTACAGAATCACTTAAGGCCGCAGAGCTTGTTTATTCTCAAAGCTGGGGTGTTGTTGTTTCCCACCGTTCCGGTGAAACTGAAGATAGTTTTATTGCTGATCTTGCAGTTGCAATAAAAGCCCAGAGAATAAAGACTGGGGCTCCTTGTAGATCTGATAGAGTGGCTAAATATAATCAATTATTGAGAATTGAGGAACTTTTAGGTGAAGAGAGCTCTTTTGCAGGAAATGTTTAATTTCTGACAGATCTAAAATTAAGTCACTATATCTTTCTTCACTCTTTTTTTAGACGATTCTGGGCCAGTTCTCTGGCTCTTTTTCAACCATGTGATAATATTCTTGTTCTAAAATATCCATCATCACGTCGCCATGATAACTACCTTCTGAATAATCTCTCTCTCTCATCATCCCCGTCCTTGTAAAGCCTGATTTTTCGTAAGATTTAATCCCTCCTTTGTTATACTCGTAAACCCTTAGGTTTACAGAATGAAGGTTCAATAAATCAAAAGCAATTGATAAAATGACTTTAAGTGCATCTGTTCCATAACCTTTATTCCAATTAGAAGGGCTATAGATTGCTATGGTAAAACTTGCAGAACGATTAATAGAATTAACTCGCTTAAGACCAGCTACTCCAATCAATTTTTTGTTTTCTGATAGTTCAATGGCAAAGTTATAATTGCTTCCATCTCTTTTTTGTTTCCAAGTTTTCTTGATCCATTCTTCTTGATCAAAACTCGAAGTAGGAAAAGGATCTCCTAACGCCCTTTTAACGAGATAATCATTGATATATTTCATCATTTCATCGACATCTGAAAGCTCAAAGCTTCTCAGATTAACTTTTTTCCCCTTAAACATTAATTTTCAGATCTCCTATTCGAGGCCATTCATCAGGTGCTTGAGCTACTAATTCATAATACTCAGCCGACAAAATATCCATGAAAACGGTATCATGGTATTTACCATCTCTAAACTCCGATTCTCTCGTTATGCCAGATTTCTTGAATCCCGCTTTTTCATAGGATCTAATTCCTCTTGGATTAAAAGCAAAGACTCTGAGTATAACAGTATGAAGATTAAGAAGATCAAAAGCTATTGAAAGAATGAGTTTTAGTCCTTCTGTACCGTATCCTTTGCTCCAATTTTCAGGTTTATGAATGGCTATACCGTATTCAGCCGACTTGTTTACTTTAGAGATACTCATCAAGCTGATTGTTCCAAGAAATTCTTCAGTGTCTTTTTTGACAAGAGCGAAATTATAAGCTGATCCTTCTTGTCTTTGTTTCCAAGTATGTTTAATCCAGTCTTGCTCTTCATGAAAAGAGTAAGGAAGGGCTAAACCTAGAAATTTTCTCATCTCATAATTGTTAAATCCTTTCATTATTTCCTCTGCATCCGAA
Source organism: Candidatus Heimdallarchaeota archaeon (assembly GCA_030638685.1). Classification (GTDB taxonomy): domain Archaea; phylum Asgardarchaeota; class Heimdallarchaeia; order Heimdallarchaeales; family DAOWED01; genus DAOWED01. Next base: position 2,920 of record DAOWED010000064.1, read on the forward strand.
AGCTCAATCCCTCTCAACATTATTTTTTTTCCATAATACATTTAGCTCTTTAATTGTACAAACTGATTATTGATAAAATTACTCTTAGGGTATCTTATTGATATTTTTCTTTTTTTTCTTTTCAACATCCTTTTGAGTAAAAGACTTATAGCAGTAGATCAATTATTATTCTAATTAACCTTATGAGCACAATTACTTTTTTTTGAGTAATTGCAAAGAGATGATTAATTGACGTCTACAAGAATCCAAATTAAGAAAATTTTCATGCCAAGAGTAATTACTCTTCTTTTAATGGTATTATTTGTTTTATCATTCATTTATACTATTTCAATTACAACTTCGCATGCAAATATACATGAAACATCAGTTAGAGCAACTGCATGGAGTAATGAAGGTGACATGCTTGTCTCTGGAGATGATCATGGAAAAGTAGTTTTATGGCACAGTGGTCTTCATGTTACGAAAGGCTTCGAATACCCCGGAGAAATAGTTCATTTATCGTTTAAACCTAATACTTCAGACAACATCCTTGCCATTGTCTATATGCGTGACGGCATCTTTGAGATAGTAGTTGAACGTATTTCTGCGTTAAACCTGTTTACTCAGCTTATGTCAGTCTCCACAACAGATGAGATAAGGGATATTAACTGGACACCCGATGGTTCATATTTAATAGCTGTTACTTCTACTTATTTATTATTCTATGATACAAGCATCTGGGCAAACGCCGATCCATATCCAATTTTAAATGTTTTTAATAATGATTTCTTTTCATTAGATTTTCATCCCACAAAAGATATTGTAGCAGTTTTAGGGAACGAGCTTCTCCTTTATGATCTTAGACCCGGTAATGTTACTCTATTAGCAGTTTCTGATTTCATAAATCACTATCCTACTCATTTGGGTGCCATGGGACAAACAGTAAGGTGGAATAAAGATGGAACTATTGCTTCTTGTGGAGGGCGTGATGAAATACGGTTCTTCCATTTTACGTTAGAGTATCTTAATGATCCATTCATTATTTATTATCAAATTCCAGGAAAATATGTCGCTTACAACGATATTGATTATGAAATAGCCAACATGTTTACTACTTTTGAATGGAGCACTGTTTCTCCTTATAGAGGGATGATTTCGACCGGATTAAATGTTTTTATTGTAGATTTTACACCAGCTACTACTGAAACCACTTTTGAAATTTATTTCTCCTCAGATCCTGTTGTTTCAGCTAACTCCTTTATTACCTCTATACATTGGTCACCGACAGATAAGGTTGGTTCAATATCTTCAAATGATCGTGAAATAGCAATCAGTACAGTATCTTCTTCTATTTTCCTAACAACTGCTTCAGGAGGGTATGAAGAACTTAATCCTGAAGAGTTTTACTCAGTTGTTGCAATGTTTGCAGCCTTATGTATCCTCTTTGCAATAATTACTTGGGTTACTTCTATTATTCAGAACTACTTCGATACTATATATATTCGTTCTAATATTCCAAGTCTTCCTTTTTCTAAAAGTGATTCTCAGATTCAAGGAGAATTAGGATCAAGCATTATTTTACCAATTGAGGACTGGACTCCGAGAGTTCTTTTCCCTGGAAAAAATCGATCAGTAATACATGTTAATAATATCGATCATTTGTATCAATTACTTCAAGAAAGGAAAATTCCTAGTTGGGATTATAATAGAAAGCCAAGACATTACTTCTTCACTAGTATATTTTTGATTACCTCATTCATTCTTGGAAAAATGATACTTGATCTTATTAATGAGCAAATAGATCAGTTTGGTTCATTAGCAGCTGGACTTTCAGATGTGACGAAAACAGCTAGAGTAGTTCTCTTTGTAATCTTATTTGCAATCAGCCTTCTTCTTTTCTTCCGTTCTTCAACAAAAGTAGTTGGACCTTACACCTCAGTAAATCAACAGCTTGATCACATTGTCAGACTGCTAAGACCACGAGGGGAAATACAAGCAGGAGTTGATGAACTTGCACCTTACTTCCAAAAAGCTTCAACTATCTCTGATAGAGAGGTTCTTCTTTGGAGAGAAATCGATCCAGACTGGCAACTTTCATCATTATGGTATCCTC
>DAOWED010000184.1 GCA_030638685.1 Candidatus Heimdallarchaeota archaeon
CGGTTAATTTTGGCTGGTATTCAGCTTTTTTTGATTTTTATGCTCGTTTGTATTAAAACATTATCTGTCATTCTAAGGATTTCTGGGTCTATTACTTTCCCCGATTTCAAAAGCTAACCAATGGAATATTTGACGATATTGATTTAGAGACATTCTATCACGCAATAAATGAGGTTAAACCCGATTTAATTAGAGTAGAAGCCAATGAGATCACATATTTATTGCATGTAATCATAAGATTTGAATTAGAGAAAGAGCTTTTTGCAGGTGAACTGGAAATAAAAGATCTGCCAGTTGCTTGGAATAAGAAATACATGGAGTATTTAGGTGTAGAAGTTCCTTCTGACACTCTAGGCGTTTTGCAAGATGTTCATTGGTATAGCGAAGGTTTTGCAGAATTTTATGGTTATGGGCTAGGTGATATCATTTCTTCTCAAATAACTCATACTTTGACTAATGAGCTTCCAAACTGGAGAGAAAAACTCCAAGAAGGAAAAGTGTCAATTATCAGAAAGTGGGTTGAAGAAAAAGTTCATAAAAATGGTTTAATGTATGATACAGATCATCTTGTGAAAAAAATTACTGGAGAGAAAATAAAAACATCCTTTTTTATAGATTATTTGAAAAGTAAATTTTCAGACCTCTACAAACTAGACTAACAGCTATCAACTAATGATCTCACTTTCTTCGGTCCTTGATATTCCTATCAGGTAAGGTATACTTTTTGGTAACTTTACTTTCTTACACTTAACTATCTTTCCCACCCTTTCCACAAATAGTTCTGAAGGAATTTCCTCTTCGAATACTAGGTTTCCAATGTTATAAAACAGTATATCTCTACCTTTTATCAGTTCCAGATCTGCCTCAGTTACCTCTAATTCATCAATATTATCAATCACTAGCGGGTGTTTAAAGTTCTTTGAGCATAATGTAGATGTTATTTGTAAATGATAATTGAATCTTGATAACATTGTTGAGAAGTATTCTCCATGTGATATTTCCTTCTTTCTTGCTTCTGAAGCAAATAAATCATACAATTCACTTGATACTCTTCTAATCGTTATATCTTTTAATTCTCCTTCAATTGGATAATGATATTTTGGTGGTGAGTGTTCTAACCCTAGTTTAAGTAATTTACTTATTTTTTCACTCATTATTACTTCTCCACAATTTCGTACTCCATGCACATATTTTGAGAGAATTTCACTTGTTACCGTCTCATCAAACTCCAGTTTTTCTATTTCCTTAAAGAAAAAGGTTACATTTCCTGCCTCAGCTAAATGTTTTGCACTTATTGTCAGTTCTTTCAAGTTACTTACTACTTCAGGTCTTTCTATCTCTCTTCTGTGAGTTCTGTGTTTTTTTGAATGCAAATATTTTACAAAAGGGGGCCTTGTTTGTGAGGCTACCATTCTCATTCCATGATTGAACATTCGACCCACATTTATTCCACGTGACTTTGCTAAAAAAGTAAATTCATCATAGAGTATTCTATCTACTCCTCTAATCGTTACATCTTTTGTTTCTTGTTCGTTTTCGTTTGCCACTTCTTCACCTTTGTATTTTTATTTAGCCATTTTTCTCTTTGTATGATTTGTATGATTGGTATTACTTAAAGTTTTTGCTTGATTGACGAATGGTTCATCAAAAACTATAAAAACTATCAAATTAAAGCAATATATGCATATGATTAGCATGATTTGCTTGAAACATATGACAGTAATTGAACATAAGGGATAAACATGAACGCAACAACAGAAAAGAAGAAACTAATAACGGAGAGATACTCTTCATTTAAGAAATTCTTCTGGTTATATTGGATTAAACTAAATCCGAAATTCATTTTAGTATCAATAATAGGAATAGCCATAACTTCATTTATGGAAACATGGCCTGCGATACTACTAGGTGATGGGTTAGATGAACTAATAAACTCAGGAGTAACAAATCAATTTTATTATTATTCAATAATGATCTTTGTTGCGGCAGGGATAGCATGGGTGGCTTATTTTATTTCAGCTTATCTCTGGACACTTGCCGGATTTAGGTTTGAAAGAGACACTCGACAAGAATTTTTTGAAGTGATACACAACCATTCAATGGCGTTCCATGATGTTAATGACAGTGGTGTGCTTCTCTCAATGGGTATGAATGAAGTCGCTCAAATGAGGATGGCTTATAATCCAGCCATCAGACAACTAGTGCGTCAGTTTTTCTCTATAAGTGTAACGATTTATTTCTTATGGCAGATTAATTCTATTATAGGTATTGCATTACTTCTATGTTTAGTATGGTATCTAGCACTAGCTTGGCAATATGCTAAAAGAATAGGTCCCGTGAGAAGAAAGCTAGCTAAAGAATTAGGTGAAGTTTCCTCCTCATCCCAAGAAATCTTCAGAGGAATAGATGTAGTACGATCCTATGGAAATGAAGAGGTGGAACAGAAAAAGTTCAGCAAAGTAAGTAACAATTATGCTGAGCTAATAAAGACAGAAGGTTATCTTTCTTCTTTTTACTGGCCTGGATTAGTTTTAGTTGTTTTTACAGCAGTAGCTTTTGGCTATAGTATGATGTTAATGATGAGTAGTAGACAGGATTTTACTGTAGGTGATTTAACAAAAGTAATTGCTTTGCTTTTAGCACTTAATAGGTTTAACTTCTTTATCCCAAGGTTACTGTTAATGCTCCAAGCAGGACTAATCAATGCAGAACGGTTATGGGGAGTCATGACTTTTGATGATCCTATGATCGAACCCGAAAATCCAGAAAGAAGTGAATGGACAGAATCAATTGTTTTTGAAAATGTATCTTTCAATTATCCCGGAACAAGTAAGGAGGTTCTAAAGGATGTATCATTCACTATTCCCCCCGGTTCTAATGTTGCGTTACTTGGAGGGCCTGGGTCCGGAAAAACTACTGTCTTAAAGTTACTTCTTCGATTATATGATCCTTCAGAAGGAATAATAAGAATAAACGGTTTAGATATGAAAGATCTCCCAACAAAAGAGGTGAGAAGCTCTGTAACATTAGTCGAACAAGATATTTTCCTATTCTCAGACACCATTAAAGCTAACATTGCTTTCTCAAGAGCAACTGCTACTGATGAAGAAATAAGTTTAGCAGCTAGAAGAGCAAAAGCAGCTAATTTTATTGAAGCTATGTCTGATGGATATGATACAGTCATTGGGGAAAGAGGTGTCACCTTAAGTGGAGGGCAAAGGCAAAGATTAGCTATTGCTAGAGCCTTGCTTTCAGACCCTAAAGTGTTATTATTAGATGATTTTGCTTCAGCAATAGATGTTAAAACAGAAGTACAATTACGGGCAGGGATGGATGAACTAATCAAAGGAAGAACCTCAATCATGGTAACTCATAGACTATCAACTTTGGCAGATGCAGATATGATTATTTTAATGAAGAAAGGGGAAGTGGTTGATATAGGCACTCACAAAGAATTACTAGAACATTCTGAGGATTATCAATTTATGTGTCAATATCTCCCTCAAAAAGAAAATGGAGGTAACTAAAATGTCACATAGAGGAAGAAGATTTGGTGGTTTTCAAGAAGAAAAACATCAGTTAACAAGGCCCACAAGAAAAGTTTTAGGTGCATTGGGTATCTTTTTAGGCAATCACCGGTTAGGACTGTTCTTTAGTGTGGTACTAATTGGATTATCATCTATTGCATCAGTAATAAGCCCAATATTACTGAAAGATGGAATAGATCTTGCAACAGAGGATTCCAATTATCAAGTAGCTCTTTGGTTCATGTGGGTATTTTTAGGATTGACGCTATTCAGTTGGATACTAAGTTCAATTAATACTCGTGTTCAAGCAAAAATATCATCAAGAATGCTATTTGAGGTGCGTGAAAAGATATTTGATTCTTTAGTTCATGCAGATATTGATTATCTAAAAAATGAACAAAGTGGGAATGTGACAGCTAGAATAACAAGTGATACTGAAGAAGTTGGTACAGGACTTGGAATAATAATTTCCTCAGGAATACAGGTTTTGTTACTAGTTAGTTCATTTGTAATTATTGTAACACAAGTTCATTGGTTAGTAGCTTTAATTGCCTTAGTTTCAGTTCCAGTAGCACTTGTATTAAGTGCAATATTAGCTTACTTTGGTAAAAGAATAATAATTAATATTAGACGAGCTTTTGGAGTTGTTTCTGGAAAGATGGCTGAAAATCTAGCCGGAGTAACTATCAGTAAATCATTTAACAGAGAAGATGAATTGGCAGAAGAACTCAAAAAGCTTAATCAAGAGCATTATAACTATAACAAGAAGTTTGGACTACTAATGCAATTGATGATGCCAACAATCAATGCAGTAAGTCTGATTACCCTTGGTGTAATTTTAATTGTTGGAGGAATTCTTAATGCAGATGGTGTATTAACAATTGGAGAAATCTATCTTGGAGCAGTATTGGCTCAAAGATTTCTTATGCCTGTAATACATCTATCAATGAGTTGGCCAAGCTTTCAATCATCACTGGGAGCAATGGATCGTATCTTGGATGTATTAGAGATAGAACCAAAAGTTACTGATGCACTCGATGCCAAAAAATTACAAACTGAAGACGATGCCATTCATTTTGAGAATGTAAGCTTCGCATACAATAAAGGAGTATGGGTCTTAGAAGATATCAATCTTTCAGTTAACTCAGGAGAGTTAATTGCTGTAGTAGGCGAAACAGGGGCTGGAAAAACAACCCTTTGTACTGCTTTACTACCTCGATTTTATGATGTGCAAAAAGGATCTATTAGAATTGGTGATGATGATATTAAAGATGTAGAGCTTTACTCTTTAAGAAAATCAATCGGTATGATCTTACAAGAACCTTACCTCTTTACGGCAACAGTTATGGATAATATTAGATATGGTGCCCCTGAAGCATCCAATGAGGATATTCGTGATTTGTGCAAGCTTATAGGAGCCGATGAATTCATTGAAGCTCTACCAAAAGGATATGATACTATAGTTCGAGAAGGTGGTAAAAAGCTTTCAGCCGGACAAAGGCAAATGATCACAATCGCAAGAATGATGCTTGCTAACCCAAGAATATTAGTGCTGGATGAAGCAACCAGTAGATTGGATGCTTATAGTGAAAGCCTTGTTCAAAGAGCTCAAGAACTCCTTTTCAAAGGAAGAACAACCTTTGTAATAGCTCATAGATTATCAACCATTAGAAACGCTGATCGAATAGCAGTGATTGACAAAGGTAAGCTGGTAGAATTAGGGACCCATAGTGAACTCTTGGCAAAAAGAGGTTATTACGCTGAACTCTATCACACCTACTATTCTTTCCAAGGGTTTGAAAAAGTAGAACTAAGCCAGGAAGAATGGTCAAAAATCGAGCAACAGGAAAGAGAGGAAATGAAAAGGTTAGCTATGATGCAAGAGCAAATGAAGAAAGGCAAAGGTCAAGGTAAGGGAATGATGAAAGGTCAACCCACCCCACACGGAGCTCATGGTTCAACTGGGTCTGCACACGGAAGCCAAAAACTAGTTCATCCTAAACAAGATATGGCTGATCTTTCCCCTGAACAAAAGAAGAAAATGATGGAAAAGATGAAGCTTAAGAAAGGAAAAGTAAGAAAAGAGTAATTATGATAATTACGATGACTTTTACAAAACACTTTTAGCTATTAAGTAGCTTCTTCCTCTCCAATTTTTTATTTTTCTAAGGCTTCAAAAATTGTCGGAAGCTCAATCTTAGCAATTTCTTGAGTCATAAAAGCCAGATAGCGAGTATAGTCTTTGTGGAGATTCAGAAAAGCATTTTTAGACATTTCATTTTCATTAGCTATATCAAAGTTAACTATTGTGCTATAGATTCGTGTGAGGTTACCAAGTGAGGCTAGTACCATAAAATATTCTATTTCTTCCACTTTTTTACCAGAAATTTGTTGGTATAATTGAGTAAGGATTGGCTTAAAATCCATTGGTGCTGCCGAATTAAAAGCGCATATTGCAAAAGCCAGATCTAAACGATAATCATTAACATTGATATTTGACCAGTCAATGACAACAAATTCATCTTTTTGATTAACAAGGATATTATTTGCATGAAAGTCTCCATGAATAAGATTAAGCTCACTGGTAGGAACTTTATTTTCCTCAAGCCAGCTAATAACTTGCTTTAATTCTTTCAATTCTGGCTCGTTGAATCCTTGAAGCCTCTTTTTTGGCCATGCAAGGAGATTGTAAATCAAGATAAATGGATTATTTTCTATTTCAGGAATATTTCTTTCCGGGAATATCTTAGACCAGTCAGTTTTGTGTATCTCGACCATTTGCGAGGTAAACTGAAAAGTAAGCTCTTCGTGTTTTGCTGGGTCATCATAGAGCGAAGCTAAGAGAACACCTTCTACTTTTTCCATTACAATGTATGGGAGACCAAGAATATTTTCTTCTTCAGAGGTTAAATATGGTCTGGGGACTGATTTTTTAGCATCAAAAAGGCCTTTAAGAATATTAAACTCCCTTTCTGCTCTCTCATTACTAGTCCCCTCTCTGTAAACCCGAAAAATTAATGGAATAATCTTTTTGTCACCATTCTCAAGAAAACTGAATTCAAAGCTGATGATACGCGTATCTGCTCCTCCAAAGATCTCTTCTATATTTGAAATTTCATAATTTGATTTCTCAGGAAACTCCTTCTCTAAAGCAAACATGATTTCGGTATCTAGTGCTTCTTTGATCTTATCCATGATTTAACTCAATAGCTATTATTTATAATAATAACTATTTATGGAATTTGAGTTCAATGGATCTTACCGATATTCTCCTTTTGATGTCCCTTGGTTTTTCGCTAGCAGCACCTTTAGGACCTATCAACCTTGAACTACTCAAACAAACCCTTTCAAGAAGTAAAGGCTGGGTTTTTGGTTTGATGACTGGTTTTGGTGCAATGACTGGAGATCTAATTATTGCAATGACAGCAATGTATTTGGGAGAACAAAAGCTGAAGGAAGCAATTGAGATATCAGCAGTCAAATACGCATTATTAGTAGTTAATGTTTTAATTTTATGCTATATCAGTTGGGGGGCGTGGAATGCAAAAATAGCTGATGATTTCTTAACTGATTCTGAAGAAAAGGTAATTATTTCTGATGTTTCACTAACTTCTCAGTATTCCAAGGGTTTTTTGTTAGTAATGACCTCTCCTTGGTCCTATTTTTGGTGGGTTTCCTTTGGTTCATACCTTTTAGGTAGAGGAATTGATCTTTCTTCATTCACCGATAAATTAACTGCTACCATTTTCTTCTTATCAGGGATACTATTCTGGCTGTTATTGTTTTGCTTCTTATTAGCTTTCTCTCGTAAAATGGCTAACACAAAAACTCTGACGATTATCACAAAATCAAGTGCTTTAGCAATTGTAATGATTACAATTCTTATGATAATTGATTTTTTACTTTAAACTAGCTCTTAGCTTAAATTTTAGTGATATTTATTGCTATTCTCAAAAAAAAGTAATTAATTAAAAAATATTTGAAATACTTTATTCAATTGACTTTTTTTTGCCGTTTACTGAACCATATTGACCCATTATTACCGACGAAATCTGCTGAAAAGCTTTTTTAACATTTGATCCATCCAAAGCTGATGTTTTGAGAAATCTATCTTGACTAACATTAATTTCTGCTAAGACTTTGTTAATATCGTCCAAGTCAACTTTTTGCTTAAGATCAGATTTATTTCCAAGAACAATTACCGGAATATTTGGATCATTGCTTTCTCTGAGTTCATTAATCCATGTGTTTAAACTTTCTAGAGATTGGGGGCTAGTTAGATCAAAAAGTGCCAATGCTCCATTAGACCCACTAAAGAACTGTTTTCTAGCAAGATGATATTTTGATTGTCCTGCTATATCAAAAATTGAAAGGTTAATCTTTTTAGTATTCACTTCTGTTTGATAAGTGGTTATATGCACTCCAATAGTTATTAGATACTTATTTGGAGCAAAACCTTTTGTGAATTTACTGATTAAAGATGTTTTACCTACTGCTGGATCCCCTATTATTGTCAATTTAAAACTCTGAAGAAATCTTGCTCCAGCCATAAAAACACCTCGTTGATACTCTTAATGTCAACCTTAATCTAGCAATAGGTGAGTTGTTTTTAATTGTTGCCATTAAATTAACCACTTTGTCATTATTTCTTTTTTCTCAAAAGTGTATGTTTCAGCTGTCCATGAGTTACCTAAGTTTTATTTCTGCTGAACTAGCTTAATTTGTAATCATATTGCTCCTTTTGCATAATCTCGTTTACTTACTTTAAATAAAAGGCGCTTCGATTTAAAAAAAGAAATAAAAAAGTAGATAGACAGTTACTAATTTAAATGAAAAGACGAAAAAGAGGATAATGAGCATCTCGTCAGACCTTGTTGCTATCCTTTTTGTACACAATAAGTCAGGACTGCTCTTACTAGATCAAGATTTATCATCCGGAATTGAATCAATTGAGCCCACAATGTTGAGTGGCTTTATGCATGCTATCAGAGCGTTTTCAGAGGAAATACTAGAGCATAAAACATCAGCTATAACCATCGCATTAGATGAATTTAGTTTGATAACCATGAAAGGATATTCGATCATGGGTGTTTTAGCTGTTAAAAAGTATAAACCCATATATTCACTTAAATTAGAATCACTAATTGAAGAATTTGAAGTAACATATGATGAGATCTTAAGAACCAGCCCCGGAACAGTTAACAAAGCTGATTATGCTGCGTATCAAACAACAATAATTCAAAAACTATCAAGCACAGAGCTTGAGGCAAAATGGGTTCCTAGAGTAAACTGTTTGGATAACGAGTGGGAAACAATTGTCAGAGAATATCCTGTTTTAGGACAAGTAGATGGTAATATTACCGTTGAAAATCTACTCAAAGAAAATAAAGCAAATGAATCCAAAATGATTCGAGGGTTAACTAAGGCATATGAGGATGGTTTGATAGAATTTACCAATCTGATAGCTTTTAATGATATTTTAATTAGATGTTCAAGATATGGACGTCTCTTAACTCAAGAATCAATTGTACACGATGCTTTATTGATAATGAATCCCGGTCTAAAGGCAAAATTCCCAAGGATTCTCCATTTAATTGATGGAAAACATACAGTTAAAGATATCATTCGACGAATTGGAGCACAAATAGATGTTGAGATATTATTAGAAAAAATGTATTTACAAAACTACATTAAAATCGCCTCAACTGAATTGAGAAGATTCATTCTCTGGAGGGAATATACAAGATATTTAACAGAAATGCTCCAAGAAAGAATCCCAACAGCTAGTCAAGTAATAAATGATATCCTCCAAACAAAAGAATTCAGGTACCTTCTTGCTCAAATAGAATTAACTGATGATTCAAAAATTCAAGTGGATCAACAGATATCGTATTTTGAAGATATAAGTAATATACAATTAAGTCAAATGGCTAAAGATTGGCATAGATTCGCTAAAGAAATAATTATTCAAGTGGTAGATAATAAATTCTTTATGAAAAGGGCAGCTGATGGAATTTGGAGTGAAGCCTTCTTCAGAAAGTTCTCAGGACGAGATCTAATCTGGAAAGATGAAATAACTGATTTATTTAAGTAAAATTTAGAGAAACCGCACTATTCTCGCGCATCTAAAATAAGAGAAGCCATTTTTTCAAAACTCACATCAACATTAATACCATCCACAGCAGATGTAATAAATAGGTGTTCTTTTGGAATTTTGAGTGTTTCCAAAAGTTTGTTGATTCTCTCTTCATCGACTTTTCGATATTCAAGGTCTGATTTATTACCTAAAATAATCACCGGTCTATTGTCTCCGCAGTAACGATGAAATTCCTCAACCCATCCCGGAAGAGCTTCTAGAGATGCTTCGTTGGTAAGATCAAAAACTGCTATTGCCCCTTGTGACCCAAGATAAAATCTTCGTCTGATGATTGAGAACTGTTTCTGACCCGCAATATCAAAAATTTGGAGTAGAACCGGTTCATTGTTAAGTTCAATTCTGTGAGAAGTAACATTGACACCTAAAGTAATTAAATAACGATCCGGTGTAAACCCCGTAGTATATCTAGTAACTAAAGTAGTTTTTCCTACAGCTGGTTCACCGATCACTATGAGTTTGATTTTAAGAGATGGATCTTCGTTCATTAGCATTTCCTCAGTAAAATAATCTATATACAAATAATAAGTTATTGTATATGTATGTCTAATCCTTTTTGAAAGTTTCCCATAACAATAATAAAATTTGAAAAATAAGAATGAAGGAGAACAAAAAGAAGAAATATAG
>DAOWED010000143.1 GCA_030638685.1 Candidatus Heimdallarchaeota archaeon
ATACTTATACTCCTATGACGCCTGAAGAAATGGCAAATCACGCAATGGAGGATTATGATAGTTCTTTTGCAACAACTGTTCAAGAGAATGATATGATAGTAACCGGTAGAAATTTTGGGTGTGGCTCTTCAAGGGAACAGGCAGTTACTTGTCTTAAAATGGCTGGAGTGAAAGCAATCATTGGAAAGTCTTTTGCGCGGATCTACTATCGTAACGCAATAAACCAAGCATTACTTCTTATTGAGTCAGTAGAAGCAGCAGAATACTTGCTTACAACTAAAGAAGCGCAAACTCAATCAATTTCAATAGATACTACAAAAGGAATTATATCAGTTGGTGACAAAAACTTCAGTTTTCCACCGTTAGAAGGGAAAGCAATTGAAATTTTTGAAGCTGGTGGACTGGTAGAGTTTACGAAACGAAGGTTATCCAAGAAATAATTTTATGTTTTAAAAAAAGCAAAATCAGAAGAGCGATTAAATAGATAGTTGCTTCTTCCTTTATTTAATTGCAAATTAAATATTTTTTTCATGTCACTGAATAAGACTTTTAAGCTCAGCTGTACTACACTAATTAATGAACTACTATAATTTTGAAGAAGAAGAAGAAGAAGAACGTCATATCCCCGCTGATTTGAAAGAAGAACTCCTTGAAAAAACTGAAGAAGAACATACTGGAAAAGATATTTCTGAAATGGCTAATATTTTAGAAGATAAAATCCCAACAAAACCAAAAGAAGAAGAAGAAGAAGAAGATTAGATTCTCGATTAATTTTTTTCATCTTTAACAAATGTTTTTCTTAATTTCTAATTTTTGAGCTCTTCCCTCTTCTTCCTATTCTTATATTTCAATTTTCATCTAATATTGAATCATAGAATTATATCGATTCATTGATAAAAGAGCGAGTAGACGTTTAATTATGCGTCATACAGCTGCAATTAAAATTGGTGCTCTAAGTCTTTTTGTATTAATTGCCCTTTCTCCAGCTCGAATATTTGCTTCTTCAGCTTCAGTTGAAGGAAAAGAATACACTTTTGTTTGGACATCAGAATCTGATTTGAAATGGTATGGTGCTAAACAGCAAGAACAATCAGCAGGATCTATTATTGTAAAATTTATGGAAGGGAATTATACTGGAGGAGAGCAAGTGACCATTAAACTAATTGATAGTACTACTAGCAGCTGGCAAAGTTATCAAAATATTAATATTAGTCAAAACATGTTTCACTTAGGTTACACCACCTTCGAGTGGGAAAACGTCAGTTACTTATCCGGTGTGTTTACTGATTTTAGCTATTTGGTTGATTTACCTGATTCAGGTGAACATTTAGCTAATTCTCTTCTTCTTTCAGTTTATTATCTTGGTGTAAAAATCAATGATCGTGTTGAAAAAGAAGATTTTCCTAACTTCTATTCCTTGATATTTACATATACGGAATATTTCATCTACGAGAACGAATTAATGTCAAGAAAAGTATCAAATGAAGTGGCTGCTGAGATAGATAGTGATGGTGTTTTATTGAATTATGATGTCTATATCACCAAAAAAGACAATAATTCGTCAAATGAAGGTTATCAAAAATTTAAGATACGACGACAAAATAGACTGGAAAGTTTGCTTGGGATAACATCAAGCATTGGTTTGGTTAATCTATTTTTTTATGGTTTCTTTGCAGTTGTAATAATTTACGTTTCTATTGACCATTTTGTAAAGAGAAAAAAGGAAGTTAAAAAGGAAGTTAAAAAGGAAGTTAAAGAAGAATAGAAAGGAAGAAGTTAAAGAAGAAACAAAATTTTTTTTGCTGTAAAATTAATTAAAAAAGAAAAAGCCAATTAAGAAAATTAGTTATTAATCCTTGATTCTTAAACCCCAATCACGTAATCTTGATATCAGTTCTCTTTTTGACATTTCATCTGCTTTGTAACTTTCACTTGCTTTTCTAATATCAAACATGATCATACTTGAGCTTCCTGGAAAATCATATAGCTTATCTCTAAAGACCATTAATGCTTCAAAAATTTCGACTTTATTATCCGTTCCTTCAATAAAACCTGTTGCAGCAGCAACAAGCTCATCAATAGTCTTAAGTCTAGGCCATTCACTTGGCTGTAAACCTGTGGTTTCTTGAAGTGCTGACGATAAAACAGTTCCTCTGACGACTCTAACAATTTCCATTGCGGCAAGCTCATCAATAGCTTTTGTGAGTGCTCCTTGGTCTGAGGTTATTCTGAGAAGGTTTTGTTCAGTAGTAGACCCTCGAGCTCTCATAATGCCTGCAAAAACTTTATCTCTTGGAGTATGAAGCCCCTCAAGAAATGTTAAAAAGGCTCCAACAGCATCATCGATGTTCTTGCTTGATTGTTTTTTGAACTCAATCGCTATTTTAGTGAGCGTTTCATAAAAGCCTTTAATGAAGATATCATCAGCGATTCTACTTTGTTTGAGATCATCTATTTCAGAATTAACTTTATTGAGTTTCTCAGCTAAAGCTTTGTTTTCTTCGTCAAGCTCGGATAGCCTACCAATAGATCCTTGAGCTTCTGCTTCTAAAGCTTTCACGGTGGAAACTTCTAGATTTGCTGCTGCAAGTCTACCCCTTAACCCTTCTATTGTTTCTTCATAATTTTTGTTTTGGCTTTCCAAAGATTTAATCTTGGATTCCATCAATTCAATTGTTGCCGAACTTGGAGATGACTCGTCACTCATTAAATGATAACTTGAGGATAATATTAAAAAAATTATTATGTGAATGAAAAAGATGGAAAAACAAAAATTACTTTTCACAATAGGTCGAGTTAAATCATGATTATGCTGATTTTAACTGTTTTCAATGTAAATAGGGCCTTCAAACGCATGACCTGCTAATCTAATTACAATTTCTTCAAACTCTCTTGTAGAGAAACTCATGTCATGATAGGGCCAGATTTTATCTTCAGTGTTGACAATGTAATCAGCACTTGCAATAACATCTCCAGTACCGTAACCTAGTTCCTTATCATCTCTCGCTTTAAAATTACTGAAGTCTTGGAGGGCTATATCTTCTGTTCTTTTATCTCCTCTTTCCTCTGAAGCACTCACTCTATCTTCCTTAAACAGTCTGTTATACCGCGTATTGACTGATGCATGAAAAGCAAAGGTAATTACGTTTTCTCTTCCATAGTGCTTGTGAAGTGTTTCAAGTTCAGAAATAGCTTTTATTCCTGTGATAAAAACAACTGGTGATTCAAGTTGTTCCATGTGTTCTATGGCTTTTTCTGTGAAATATGCATCTGAACTCTTTTTATGTTGGGCTACCACGCTCTTGATATTTTCGGGAGTTGGTGGAAGATTAGCCTCTTCAACTGCTTTATAGACGAAATGCCCAGTTTCAACATAAGGAATGCCTAACCTTTTTTCTATCAAATCTGTGTGACTTGTTTTTCCACTAACGGGCATGCCTGTACAAACCAAGATGATTTTTTTCAATTTGAATCAACCTATAATCGTTTAATTATTGCTCATTATTTAATTATTGCGAAGCTGTCGCTCAAACCTTGTAATTAATAGTTTTTTTTTGTTTTGAACTTATTTTTTATTCTTACTTTTTGATAATGTTTTCTTCTTTTCCTTCATACAGTCTTTAACTGTGGCGCTTTTAGAAGAAATATACAAAAAAAAATAAGAAAAATCTAAAAAAAGTAAGAAAAGAGAGGAGGGGAAAAGGAGAATAGAAGGCGTATCAAAACCATTGTTTGGTATCTAACAATTAGCAGGCATTAGGGATAGGAACCGACTTAATTTTTGTTTTAAACTTCTCAGCACATCTAAAGGCTTCTGAAAGCTCGGTAATTTCAGCAGTGGATAAACCTAACTCATGTTTAAGGAACTCAACCACGCCTAAAGAACCTGAAAGAAAACGAGTAATATTTTCGTTTTCATCATCAAAAAAATGTTGGATTGCTTCTCTTTGCTGATAAAGAACCACTCTATTTTTGAAAGCTACAACAGATTTTCTTAATTCAGATCTAATAATGAAAGCATCCTCTTCAGGGGCACTTTCACTGATTTTCTCAAGAAAATCGGTTATTTCTGATTCAACATCATGGTCAACTTCAGGTGATTTAGGATAAATCATATCTAATGCTGTAGTGATAACTTCGGTAGACATAAACAAGCTAAAATGCTTTACTCTCTTTAAGAGGTTCAATATTCTCCTTATATTATCCCATGAATACGCGAAAAAAAGATTCTTTCTTAATGATCTCCTTCAACTTCTGATTTTAGTAAATTATTGCTTTCTTACCATCTTCAAATTGTTTGAAAGTAGTCCTCCATTTAGAAGTTGTGCTGTCAAAGAATTTAATTTCACCGTCCACATCATAAGCACGAGAAGTCCAATTCTCCCAACCTTTATCCCACTTGACTGTAAACGTCTTATCTTCCATATTAATTGACGATTTCCCAAAATGGTGTGAACCCCGATCGTTTATCCCTTCCATATTTCCATTTTGATCAGTATACCCGACATATTTTCGCCCGTTGTGATGCTCGCCTCTTACCGTTTTTCCATATATTCTTTGTTGAATTTCTTCACCAGATAATTG
>DAOWED010000055.1 GCA_030638685.1 Candidatus Heimdallarchaeota archaeon
AGAATCTTTACTTGTACTAGGTTATCCATTAGGATTCTATGACGATGTTCATAATTTACCTGTTGTAAGAAATGCGTCATTAGCCAGTGCTTATCCAGTACCATTTAAAAGACAACCTTTTTTTTTAATTGACAGCACACTCCATAAAGGTACGAGTGGTAGTCCTGTAATTTCAAAACCGGCTAATATAATCCATACCAGAGGAAGTACAAAAATGCTTCCTCGTCCAATTAGTTTTCTTGTGGGAATACACTCACATACTTGGAATCGTAGTGGAGAACTAGGTAACCCCCTATCATTAAATGCGGTGTGGTTTTCAAATATAATTGAAAATATAGTAAGTATGAAATGAAAGTTTTATCTTTTTTGATGTTCACTTTTAGCTAAGGTAGGATGAATATCATTCGACTTTTTGATTAAAGTAGTTAGAAGAATCAAAGGCTATTAGAACCTTATTCTCCTCCTTCGTATTTTTATCACGTGTTCAATATCTGGTTTTTTCATATTTTTTGACAATGATGACTACGCCTCCTCCTGAGCAATTTAACTTCGATGAAGAAGTTGATTTAGATACTGAAGAAGTAGAAGCTGAATAATCCTTTTGGTTTTATTCATTAGTTTCTTTCTCTCTTCCTTTTTTTTTGTTTTTTTTTAGTTTAATTTTCTTTTTAGTTTTCTTTTTTGCTTATCTATATCTTTATAATTGTTTCAAGTGTCCGTTGCTTAATATCACTTTTTGGTTTGGTTTTATTCATGGGCACTTCAGCTAATAACTCAGTTTACATAGATTTTCATCTTTTCTTTGATATTAAATTGATGAGCTATCGAGTTAGTGATTTTTCGCCCCCTGAACCCTTCTTTCATGATTCTTATTCTACTTCTGCTCTTGAATCTACTGAAATAATTGATAGTTTAACTCCTCTTCTTAATTACAATACTAATACTATTTCTCACCCTTTTTCTTCTAGAATAGTTCATCCTACTCTTTCTTTTCTTGAGCATTATGATTCCGTCTCTTTTGCTTCCCTTCTATGTACTTGTTCTCATAAAGAAGAAAAATTCTCTTATCCTCTGAATTGACCTTCTTATTCTTAGCTTTCAAAATACTCGATTTTTTGTTCTTTTTGCTCGATTTTTCACTTAAACTTTTTTTCTACTTTTTTTTTGTTATACATTATCCATTAACAATTGAAATATTCCTAATGCATCTTCCATTGGGTAATCATCTAGCTTTAGATTATCCCTTACTTTTGAATAACTTGATCCTAAGAACTGCCCAAAGTTAAAGATTATTTCAGGTAGACCTGCAATATCATCATCTAGTTTATCCTTTATCTTTGCAAACTCTTCACTTGCCTCATAAGCCACTGCTTGTCCTTTATCATACCATTCTGCTGCATCGATTTTTTTCTTTGCTAGCCATGAGAAGTAGCCTTTTAGTCCGAGTATTATTGCTGATAAATACTTCTTCGTTCCAGCTAACATTTCTTTTCTTCTGTCTATTACTGGCCAGTTTACTTTTTGGTCATCTATTTCTAATTCTTCATTTCTGTGCGTTTGTATTGTCTCTACATTATCCCCTATCCTATCTAGCAGCATCATAAATGATTCAAGTTTTTCTATATCTGATTCTAAAGAGGGTATTAGTTCATCTAGTTCGCCTCTTTCTATCCATACCTTATTTCTTTCAACTATTGTATCTAATACCGGCATTATCGTTGCATAATGATAATCCAAAATATTTGTTAGGATTGACATTTCCACTAAATTGCCTTTCAGTAAAAGTTCTGCTTGCAGTTCCTTGACATAACTACAGAATGTTTCTATTCCATCTACACTTGCTTCTCCGGAGTGAACAACCGATTTATTTACCGTATACATTGCTTTAGCAATAAGCATCAAATCTAACACCGGATTTGTAGTAAATAGATTGTAGGTATAAGTAATCAATATCTCTGTCTCGCAATAATGAACCACTGCTTTTGACCTTGAATAGATATTTAACCTATTTTTCAATCCTTCAGGTAATACTATTGCTGCTTCTGCAAGTATCTGTGTTTGCTCTATTATTCGCCTCATTACCGTTCTTAGTTCACTTCCCGTTACATTACTATCATCAAGTAGTTCAAGTGAACGTATTTGTGCCTTTGACGCATTATCAAGTAGTGCCTCCACTCTTTTCAATCGCTTATCTGTTTCTTTAATGGTCTTCTTTGATGGGGTGCCAGCTTTTAATTCAGTTAAGAGATATTGTCCTATCACTTCGAAAATAATTGGTATTGATCCTAAATAGGGTATTTTTGAATATTCAAGTGTTTCTTCTGCTAATTTGATTAGTTTTTTTATCTCCTTTGCAGTTACTTCTTCTCCTGAAATAATAGATGCACTTAGCTTGTTATAGATCAGTGTCAGCTTAGTTGCTTTACTTAGTAAGGTTAATCTCAGTGCTTCTTCTTCGGCAAAATGAATTTTTCTGGCTTTGTCTCTAAATGAAGGAAAGGCTTCTAATAATTTGATGCTCTTTTTATGTAATTCCGCTCCTTTTGCTAGGTAAGAATAAGCTGATTCATAATCTGCCTTTTTCAGTGCTACCACTGCTATTCTGTAATAATGTTCTGATAATGAATCATTCTGTTGAATATTGACTTTTGGTTTGAGCATCTCATCAATTACTATCGATTGAATTGCCAGTTCTCCAGCTTGATTTCCCCAGTGAGTTATTGCTGATTCAAAATGTTCTAGTGCATGACTGGCCACATAATATAATGATATTGGGTCTTCCCACCACCATACTTTTGAGATGTCTTCTATAAAGGGTACTAGCTGCTCTATCAAAAATATTCCTTGCATTTGATCATAGTTTCCCAGTTCTTTTCTTACTTCTTCTGGAAGCTCTTCACTTTCCACTTTTGCCTTCTCTTTTGTCAAGTAAGGGATTAACCTCTTTTTCTGTTCAAGCTTGACAAGAGGACCTAGTAACGGCCTTATACGTGCCAATGAGTAATCCGTTTCTTCAATGAATAGTGCAGTGATATCATCTAGTATATCTTTTGAGCGGATGTATCCTTCAGAGCTATAATCGGTTGTCTTTACCCCAAAGACTCCCTTATTTCTTATTGAAGAATAGACATATAACAAAAGTGACCCTTGAAATAATAATTCTACTTGCTTCTGAAGCTTCTCTCCTAAGATGATTTTTTGTTCCATCTCTGCCGGTATTGATGGATCAAGTACTAGATATTCTTTTTTAAATCGTTTACTGAGTGTTTCTGTCAAAGCCAGAATCGAAGTTAGACTTTGTACACACTCTTTCGAAAAAGTAATCCAATGAGTTCCTATCTCATTAAGCTCATCTATCTCAATAAAATCATCATACAATTGGTCTCTTTGAGCTACCATTGCAACAAATCTTTCAAAAGTACTTTTTTCACCTATTTCTTCAACCACTTTCATTTTAGTCACTTACAAATAGTATATCTTTCTTCAAATTAAGTCTTTAGTATATCAAATCCCACCAAAAATCTTCCCAGAAAGCTACTTTCTTGGAGTTTACTATGCACTAACTAAGAATTAGTTATTGTTTTAAATAATTTCAAGTTTCTAATGTTTATAAAGATCTCAAGTGTTTCAGAAATTACTCTTTGAGTGGATCTTTTACTCCTGCCTCTCTGAAACCTTCCTCTCTGAAAAAACAAGAATCACATTCTCCGCATGGTTTTTCTCCGCCCTCATAGCAGGTCCATGTGAGTTCTAATGGTACTCCCAATTTAACTGCCTCCAAAACTATTTCTTTCTTTGTTAATTTCACTAATGGTGATTTTACCTTCAACAGAGGCCTATCCAAGCCATCTTTTAATGCTTCCTCCATTTTTTCCATGAAAGCTATTCTGCAATCAGGATATCCTTCTTGATCTGCTGCTGTTGCTCCTATCCAAATCTCAAGTTTTTCTTCTCTTGTACTTCTCATGAATCCTTGTGCTGCCCCTAATGCCAAAAATAGTATATTTCTTCCCGGTACAAATGTTGATGGTAAAGCTTCCTTCTCTGTTTTACTTTCAATTTCTTCCTCTGATGTTAAACTTGATCCTTCCAATTGTGGTAATTGCACCAATTTATGTTCTACTTCATAATGCTTGGAAATAGCTTTTGCACTCTCTAGCTCTTTTTTATGCTTTTGACCATATAAGAAGCTTATTACTATTATTTCTTCTCCTTCTTCCCTCTCTTGCACTGCTTGTGCTAACATTGTTGAGCTATCTAACCCTCCACTAAAAAGAACAACTATTTTCTTTCCTGATTTCTCTTCTGCATTCATCTATTTTCAGCTTCTGTGCTCAAATTATAGGTTTTTTACTCTGTTTAAAACTAGGTCCTCAAAACGTTGGATTTCAGTTGTCCACGCAAATAGGTCTATGTCTTCCCGTAACAATTCCGCTATTCTTCTTAAAACATAAAGATTCAGAATTACTGAATGCTCCTCATATAGGTAATCTGAGATTAGATCCAATACTTTTTCTTGCGAAACTCCCGCTTTCTCATAAATGAACTTCAGAAAAAGAGAATGAAATTCATCTAACACATCCGACCTAAAGCTTTGTATCACATTTCCCAAAATCACTGAAAAGATTATCCTATTCATATCGATCTCTAATTGGTCTATAGTGCTATAATCATCTAATGATACCCCTAACGCAGCTATTTTTTCACTAATCTGAGACTTTGCTTTTGGAAAATCAATTTCTAATGTTTCTGCAAAACTCATCATAAATTCGTTATATTCTCCTTCGTCCCACAAGCTTATCCATGGTTCTGCTTGCTTAACCAGACGCCACATAACCCTTTCTGTTCCTTTAACCTCTATATTTTCTTTCGATGTTCGTCCATCGATGTAATCGCTTGAGCTGTAAAATTGCTGACAAAAGAGTTCTACAAAAAGAGTACGCAATTCATTCCATGAATTACTCTTATCATCAATTGGGTCATTAATAGCTTTTTTTGGTAGTAAGTTTCTATCTCTTTTTAGAATCTTTGCAATTAATTGTCCGTCCTCTGATAACGTCCATTCTAAGTAGTCACCTTGTAAAATGTTAAGCTCTTTCCTTAACTCTGAAGGAATGGTAACTCTTCCATTCCGAGAGACTCTATTTCGACGCATCTAGACCTATCATGATTTAAGGCTTCTATTATAAATATCTTAGCTATTACATGAGTTATTTAGATTATTTCTCATAATTGCTTTAACCTATGCTAGGATCATCTATTATCTCTTTAAATCGTTCCTCTTCATGTAATGGAGAGAGATCCGTATCCTTTTCTGCTTGTTCTTTAAGTGATCCATCTATAACAATCGCTTTCCTTAGATAATCCATCGCTTCTTCCTTTTCCCCCTTTTTTGTATAAACACAAGCAAGATCATATAAAGCAGGAGAGTAGGCTTCCTTAATCTTCAAAGCGTTTTTCAAATATTCTTCCGCTTTGTCATATTGATTTATATGGTAAAATGCTACTCCAGCATAGTAGTGAAGTAATACATCTCTTTTCCCTCTTGCTATCCCTTCTAATGCCAATTCCGCCATTTTTTCATAGTTTTCATCGTGATAAAAAATATAGGATAAATTGATTAAAACATTAACCACTACTCCTTCTAAACCTTTAACTATTACTCTCATAGCTGTTTCTACTGCCTTTTCCTTTTGATCAAGAGCAAGGTATGTCAGCGCCAAATTTGTCAGTGTCTCTGAGAAAGGGTCAAGAAGAGAAGATTGTTCATAATGAGTTAACGCCTTAGTGAATTCTTCTAGCTCGAAGTAGATGGTGGCAAGATCAAAATGAAGAGTAGGATTATCAGGATTTTTTTCAATGGATGAAATTAAGAAATCGATTTCTTTGGCTGTTTGCTGAGAGGGTATCATTACAAAAAATCTTTCTCTCGCATGTTGAAAAAGTAATCGCTACTGTTTAATTCTGATTAGTACTGGTTAGTTCTGTTTTAGTACTGATTAAGAAAATTATCTGTCTAGGTACTATAGGCTTATTTATTTTGATACTTCTTCTTGAATTAGAAACTCAGAAGGTTAGAAAAAATGGTATTAGATAGATTTGGACGAGCTTTAACCGGAGCACTTGATCGTCTTAAAGGTAAAAATATTGATGCTGAGATAATTAAAGAACTCAAAAATGATTTATTTAGAGCATTAGTTGAAGCGGATGTAAATATCGATATTGCAGCTGCCTTAACTTCCGAAGTTGAAAAAAGAGCTCTAAGTATTGATATACCCGGTACACTCTCTCGAGAGAAATTAGTGGTGAGCATCGTTTACGAGGAACTCACCAAAATAATGGGTTCAAAGGCCTATCCTATCACTGTAGTTTCTGGAAGACCTACCATTCTATTATTGGTGGGTATTCAAGGGTCTGGAAAAACAACAACTGTTGCTAAATTAGCTAAATATTTCAAAAGAACAAGAAAGAAAGTAGGTGTCATTTGTGCCGATAATTGGAGACCAGGAGCCTACGATCAGCTCTCACAATTAAGTGAAAGAATTGAAGTTGACATTTACGGAGAACCAGATAATGATAACCCTATTAAAATTGCTGAAAAGGGTATCAAACAATTTACTCAAGAGAAGAAAGATATTATCATCGTAGATACTGCTGGGCGTCATCAAGAGGAAAAAGCTCTCATTGAAGAAATGAAAAAACTTACTAAAAAAGTTAAAGCAGATGAAATTATTCTAGTCATTGATGGTACTCTTGGTCAAACAGCCTATTCTCAAGCCCAAGCCTTTAGTAAAGCAACAAACATTGGTGCGATAATAGTAACTAAACTAGATGGAAGTGCAAAAGGTGGAGGAGCAATAAGCGCTTCTGCAGCCACAGGAGCACCCATAAAATTCATTGGTACCGGTGAAGATGTAGATGGTCTGGAAACTTTTAACCCAGAAGGATTTGTCAGTAGAATACTTGGAAGAGGAGATTTGGAAACTCTTCTTCAAGAGGTAAAGAAGGCAGAAATGCCTACTGAAGAAAGCGCAATGGCTATGATGAAGGGGAAATTTACCTTAAGAGACATGATGTCAATGTTTGAATCAATGAAATCGATGGGTTCTCTTGGCAAAATCATGGATTTAATTCCAGGCATGAAATATAATGTCACTGATGAAATGCTTGATGTTTCCAAGGAAAATATGGACAAGTTCGAAGTAATCTTAAAATCCATGACGGAGGATGAACTTGACGGAGATGTAAAACTTAGAAGGTCACGGATCGAAAGAATAGCTAAAGGAAGTGGAACAACTATCGAAGATGTCAGAGTCCTCATGAATCAATATACTCAAAGTAAAAAAATGATGAAAGGGATGCTTAAGGGAGGAAGAAGAAGAGGAGGCATGCCTGGCCTTCCACCTGGCTTTCCACCAATGGGCTAAACTAACAATCTAAAGTAGTGATTTTTGGGATTATCATGTTGTTTTAACAGGTAAATGTAACCTTAATTGTCGATATTGTGGAGGATCATTTTTACCACAAGATGTACCTTTTGAGCTCCAATACTCATTAGAAGACCTTGAACAATTTATGCTGAAAGACCCGGAAAGATCAATTGCTTTTTATGGAGGAGAACCACTCCTTAATCTTGAACCTATGCTAAAAATAATGGATCGAATACCTGCTAAATACTTCAGTATTCAGACTAACGGAACAATGCTAAAAAAAATACCATTGGACTACCTTGGTAAATTTCATACTATTTTAATCTCAATCGATGGTAGAAAAGAGACAACAGATACCAACAGAAGAATCGATGAAAGTATCTATCAGATAGTAGTTGATAATTCTCGCTGGATAAAGGAAAACGGTTTTATCGGGGATTTAATTGCTAGAATGGCAGTAACTAATAATGCTGACATCTATGAAGAAGTAAGCCATTTATTATCAATTAAGGATAATCAAGGAAGAGAATTATTTGACCACATACACTGGCAATTAGATGTTCTTTGGGGAACGGATGATATCCTATGGAGCCCCACCGGGTCAATAAAAGAGATGAATTGGTCGATTTTCGATGATTGGGTAGAGAAAAACTATAACCCAGGAATAACAAAGTTAGTAGATTTATGGGTTGAAACAATGGAAAAAGGAAAAATACTAGGTATTGCTCCTTTTCTAGCAGTAATGGATGATCTTTTAGCTGAAAGAAAAACAAAAATTAGATGTGGCTCTGGAGTAGACTGTTTTGCAATCAATCCTCATGGTTTCATTTCTTCATGCCCAATTGCTTACGAGGAAGAGTTCAAGGTAGGAGACTTAACTTCAAACCCAGAAGAACTAAGAAATTCTATGCCTGTGGACGAACCTTGCTCATCCTGTGAAGTATTTGATCTTTGTGGGGGAAGATGTTTACATGCCAATAAAACAATGTACTGGGGAAAAGAGGGTTTCGATAGGGTTTGTGCTACAGTAAAACATTTCATTAACGAATTAAGAGGAGCACAACCTAGGATCCAAGAATTAATCGATGAAGGGGTTATTCTTCAAGAAGATTTTGCCTACCCGGAGTTCAATAACGGTTGTGAAATAATACCATAAGCTATGACAATGAGAATCTTAGATTGTCGCTCAATTAATCGTTAAAAATTCAAAAGAAGTATTATACACCCCTTAATCTATCTTATTGTTCTTCTTCCGTGACACATAGATTAAAAATCAGTTCAACTAATAATTGAGTACTGATTTGAGAAGGTTTGTATGAATATCGATAGGAAGATACTCTTAGTTTTCATTG
>DAOWED010000022.1 GCA_030638685.1 Candidatus Heimdallarchaeota archaeon
AATTTAGAGCATAAATAAAACTATGATACTGACCTCATCAATCAATAAGTCAGAAAAGAGTGGATGAAAAACTAAGAACAATTTGGCCCGATTTTGTTCACGATGCTCCGTGCGTTTTTTCATCTCTAATCTTTTCATATGCTGATCGATATTTCAGTAATGCCTAAAAACTGTCTAACCCTCCATAAAAATGATTTTGGAAAAAACTAAAAACTTTAAAAGCAAAGCCTTTAAATTGTTCCAAAAAATTTAAAAAGTCAAAAAAAAAGCTAGCTTTGGGCAGTAAAACAAAGATTGATGTGGGATAAATGAAACCTAAAAAACTAAAAAATAAAGCAATTGGAATGGCACTACTTCTGGTAGTAATCCTTCCCATTTTAAGTGTGTCAAGTGAAACGACAATAGATATAGGCAATATATCAATGACGATCAATATTACAGATGCGTACTATTGCGATCTTCAAGAAGACGGACGTGAAGATGATGTTGTATCAAAGTTCACAATTGAAATAGAAAATGGGAATGAAAAACCCTTTTTGTTTATTACTAAAATTGTATTGGAACTACCTTCAGGTTATAAATACGCTTATTATTATAATATGGACACTTCAGAACCAGAGTACGAATATGCAATGAATTTCTACAATCATGCAACTGAAAGTGGATGGTACACAGTGGATATTTTCTGTTTATTGTTTGATGGAAGGCATATAGGATTCGGAATAGAATCGTACACCTTTGATCCTCCTGGAGGAGCAGGTGGTGTAGAACCACCTAGCGTACAATTAACTGCTTATTAAATACCGATGGAAAACAAAAAACGTTTAATGAATACAAGGGGTTATTATTTGAGTTTGAGCAGAGATGAGTATGAAATGATTCTTGTATTGACATCAAATCCATTAATGTCAATGACGGAATTAGCTGAAAAGCTAAATATTTCATGGCCTACTGCCAAAAAGAAATACGAAAACCTTAAAGAACGAGGAATTTTGAAGACTTCTCTTGCTCAATATTTACCAGAAAAACTTGGGCTAAGAAGAATAAACGTATACTGCTATGTTAACTCAAAGGAAGCAATGAATATAGTGGAAAGATCATGCTATGAACATCCTTATACAACTTATAGAGGACAAGTTTATTGCGTATCTTTTGGGTTATTTATACAATACAACATTCCTGAAGGAACTGACCAAAATTTGGTTTCTTTTTTTGATGAACTGAAATCAAAAGGTCATATAACCAAATACAGAATGTTTACTAGTACGGGTGTAAGAATAGAAACAACACCTGATATTAAAAGATTTGATTCTCAATCCTCCACGTGGGATTTTTCATGGGAGGATTGGCTATCTTTTGAAAATAAAAAACATTATACTGAAGTACCTTTCAGACCTCCTGAAATTAACAATGACTTTAGCGAGTTTAAAGAAGGACACTTCAAGGTGTTAAGAGCTTTTACTTCTAACGGTGCGTTAACACAATCTGAAATGAAAAAAATGTTTAATCTAAGTCGAACAGAAGCTCATAGACAATATAACTATGTAATTGATAATTATATCAAAAATCTCAGAATTAGGTATGAAAGAAAAATATTTGATTTAACAGAAACTTTCCTTGCAATTTGTCAAAATGTTGATGAAGAAACAAGAAATCAATTATATCAATCAATAAAAAATGATCCACCTCCATTTCTATTAACAATCGACTTTTTAGAAGATGGTGGAGTATTAATTTGGGGAACGATGAGCCCTATACAAAGCAATAACTTTGCATTCTCTATTTGGGAAAAATGTAGAGACGTTAAAATATTCACTCTAAATCTTATGGATAAAGGTTCAATGTCTTACTACTTCTATCCCGATAACTTTGATTTTAATAAGATGGAGTGGAAGGTCTCAAAAGAGTATATGGTCGATGAACCATTGCAAAGATTGGAAAAATTTATCCGAGAAAATAACTTGAATTAATAGTTTTGCTCTAACTCTAACGTTAACTCAAACTTATTTTAATTGATTTTATTTAATTTATCTCTTTTAATTAACTTCTTACATTCTTTCGTAGAAGTTATCGATACCTGGCTCTATTCCTTGAAAGAATGAATAACCTCTATTTGGTTCACTTTGAGTTATTTCATGAGCATAGGGTGTTTGCATCATCTTTTTCACTTCTTCTATTTCTTTGGTATGACCTAATGTCCAGATAAGTTTTGCAAAGGCTGTTTCCGGTAGCATATTTCCTCCTTCTATTGCTCCTCTTGCCAGCATTTCTCTTCCGGTCTCATACACCCTTAGTTGAGCATAGCCAAACATTGGTTGAACAACCATTACTACGGGTATCTCCATTTCTTGGGCTCTCTCGAGAGGTTCATACATGTTACTTCCCACATGAGCTAAACCCGTTCCAATAATAATCACTCCATGATATCCTTTGTCTAATACTCCATGGAGCATATCAACATGCATTCCAGGGTGACTGTAAAGCATTGCTACTCTGTCATCATATTTTGCATCGAGTATGAAATCTTCTCTTCCTTTCTGTCGAGGGGCAACGTCATTCTTGAAGAAGGTTATATTTTGATCAAGGTCTATTTTCCCTAAAGGAATATCGCTAATTGTCCTAAAAGCATCTCTTCTACTAGAGTGCATTTTCCTAACTCTAGTTCCTCTGTGGATTAGATTATAATTATCACTGGTTGTTCCATGCATACAGACTACTACTTCTGCTAAGTCACCATATCCTGCTAATGATGCAGCATTCATGATATTATATGGTCCATCAGAGCTGGGTCGATCTGAGCTTCTTTGTGAGCCAACAAAAACAACAGGTACTGGTAAATTCTTAAGAGCAAATGATAGGTAAGCTGATGAAATTCCCATAGTGTCTGTTCCATGTCCAATAATTACTCCATCTGCTCCTCCTTCTATCTCTTTAGCTACTGCTTTAGCTGTTTGCACCCAGTATTCGGGTGTGAAATTTTCTGATAATATCTGGTAAAGAATTTTGGGGCTTAGATTCACCATGTCCATTAGTTCTGGTACTGCTGAAAAAAGCTCTTGAGGAGTAAAAGCTGGTAAAACAGCTCCTGTTCTATAGTCTAGTCTAGAAGCTACAGTTCCACCTGTTCCCAATAATGTAACATCGGGTAATTCTTTTTTATATTCTGCCTCTACATCAGGTACTTTGTAATGTCCTTCACGATAGCCTATTTCTTCAAGCTTAACATTATCATCAATTAAGATTCCAATATTATAATAGGTATCTTGCGTCTTTAGATTGAGTATTCGATCATCTGTGTGAGCTGACCGTGGTAATAATATTCCTTCAAAGACTGCGTTTCCTTTAGTTGCTCTTACAACAGACCAAGTTCGCAAGCCTTCTTTTACTAATCTCTCGAGTAATGCACCTCTATAGCCATCAGGAGGAGTATAATCGTTCATCTTTTTCACCTCATTCTTGAAGTAGCCCTCTTATAGTATTGGCTACTTCATTGTTATTATAAAATTTAAAGCTAGTTTGAGTATTAAACTGGCTAAATATCCATCCAACTTTTTGGTTGGTAGTCTTTTCTACTAATTCTTCTGGTATTGAGCGAACTATTTCTTCAATAATTGGCTTCCAATCAGTTTCGTTTATTACTTTTTCTTCATTCTCTTTCCAGTAGGCTACAAAGTTTTCGTGGCTTCCTGATAAGTAGTACTCTAATAGTTTTGCAATGAAAGAATAACCTATTTTCCCTTCTTTTTCTAAAGCAAGAACTGCTTTGAAATCATCTACCGTTAAGCTTTCTGCAAGGATATTTTTTCTGGATAGGTTTCTAACTACTTCAATAATTAAAGAAAAGATTTTTCGGGGTTCAAATCCAGCAACTACTAACTCATGAAAGGTTGAGATTCTATCATCTCGTATAATTAATCCAATTTCTTCCAAAGAAAAGCCCTTTTTCCCGAGACAGTTTACCATACTCCAAGGAGCAGTTCTTTTCTTAGCAGCTAGTTTTTCAATAAGTTCTGGTTCTACCATGATCGGTGGAGTGTCAGTATCTGGATAGATTCTGTCCTTCCCGTGAATAACTCTCAAGAACTCAGAATTTAGATCTTTTGTAACTCTTCTTGTTTCTTGAGGTACACCATCATAAGCTGCAAAAGCTCGTCCTTGAATTTTATTAAGTGCATGAATAGCCCTTTCTTGGGGCCCTAAAGCAAGCACATAAGCATCTTTCTCTGACATATCAAGGATAGTTCTAATTTCAGCGTCATTAGTAGTATTTAAACTCAAGATTAATTCTGGAATGTTAGTCCCTTTCTTTCTGATTGCTTCATCTTGTAATTCATCAGAATGAGCCATTAATCTTTTATCAAGGCCTGTAATTAGTTCTGCTTTTTCAATCATATCTATTCCGAGGTCTTTCCCTGGTTGAATTTCTTTGCCTATTAATCCATTGAAGTTGGGTAATTTAATGCCAAGAACTCTTTTTTCTCCCTCTACCAGTTCTTCAAAGAGATGAGTTAGATCCACAAAAATAAAAGGTGTTCTCTTTTCATCTGGAGTTGAGCGATTTTTCAATTCTTGAGTTATCTCAATTAAGGCATGTTGTCTAACTACTTCTCGAGCGCAGATTTCTTCAAATTTGCGTAAATCTTGAACTCCCTTTAGCTCTACTCTATCCCCTCCTCGTATAGAAATATTAACATCTTGACGGACAGTTCCCAACCCTCTTTTCCCTATCCCAGTTGTTCTTAGACCTAAACCTATCAAGTAAGCTGTTTCTTGTAGCTCTTGAGGGGTTTCAATGTCTTCATTATTAGTAATTATTTCAACCAAAGGTACTCCCAAACGATCAAGATTATAATAAACTGTTCTACCATCATTCTCTGTCTTAACTTTTCGAGCAGCATCTTCTTCGACCAAAATATTAGGAATACGGACTTTTTTACCGTTAGATAATGGAACATAACCATCTCTAGCAACAGTCATAGTTCTTTGGAAGCCTGTAGTAATAGATCCATCAAGGTATTGTTTTCTATTAACTTGAAGTTCATCTACAAAGGCAGAACAATTGAAAAGAAAAGCAAGGTCAAAGCCGTGCTCAATAGCTTTCATATTAGGCCAGAAAGGAGGTGTTTCATCCATTTCGTAAGTGCATAGGTGGTCATAAGAGTGATAGATTACTTGATACTTTTTTTCATATTCAACAAGCATTCCGGCGTCATAGTCACCCATTTCGCCAAGAACAGCTCTAAAATATCTTACAAAAGTATAATCCGGTTTAGTGTTTACAGTTGATAAAAGGTTAGTTGTACAATTACAAAATAGTTTTCGATCTGTCTGAAGTTGATGGTGAACCTCCAGTCCAGCAGTAAAACCTAACGCTTTCCAGTCAAGATTATTTGGATCTAACATAGCCTCACAGTGACAATTGCTAACTCTAATAAGAATATTCTGATTAGTTGTTAAAATTCAGTAATAAATATAAATAAGTGAATCATTCTACCTTAAACGGATATAATTTATCTATTTTATCGCAAATAAAGTGATCTTTATGAATTCCAGTGAACGAAAAGAAATTTATTCTGAAAATTTACCCAAACTTATTTTTGACGGAGGAGACTTTAATTTTGTTATTTTTTCCGATAAAGAAACGGAAAAATATGTTCAATTTCATTCCAATAAAGGAGCTAAAAGTATCTATGTTGATATTCCTTATCTTGCAATTGAAGAAGATGAAACAGAACGTCTGCTTCAACTATCGGATGTAAAATTCAAGAAAGAAAATGAAGCATATGTAGCAGGTTTCACAATTGAGGAAGGAGTAGAATTTGTGGACCAACTATTTCTAAAGGTGTTTCTCCTTCCTGAAGATTTTCAAGTAGAAATAGAACTTGTCCTTGACTAGAATTCTTGTAACTCATTTGAGAATTAGAGGTCAATTATGTTGATTGAAAATAGCTTTAACTGGCGCAAAAATCTTAGCTACTTCTTTACCTAATGTTATTTTTAGATCAAGGGGGTGAAGTCCTTCAAGAAAAGCCTTCTCCAGTTCTTCATAAGTACCAAAACTTAAGTCTCCTCCAAACTTTGCTGGTCGTTCAATTAATAATTCATCAACTTTTGGCATAACAATGAGTTTTGCTATTTGAAGTATTGGGTTTTCTTCAATCGTTTTAGAAGGACAGTAAGCATTTTTCATCTTTTTGATAATTTCTTCTTCACTATCCGTCACTGAAATAAGTGAATCAGGTATTGAAGAGCTCATCTTTGAACCAGGACCTTTTATAGAAGAAATTAAGGGAGTATGAACGCAAGTTGGTGGGGGAGTATTAAGTTGGGTTGCAAAAACATCTCGAGCAAGCATATGTATTTTTCTTTGCTCCATACCTGCTTGTGCAACATCTACTTCCAAATGTTTTATATCAACGGCTTGCATTAAAGGATAAAGCATTTGAGAAATCATAGCATTATCGATATCACGAGCCACTTCTTGCATTGACCTTAATCCTCTATTGATAGTTGTGCTAAGAGCTGTTCTGTGAATATCTTTAATGTATTCTTCTTCAAACTGAAAGCTGCTTCCTCTTACGAAAATAGGGTTTTTAAGAGCCATTTCTTTGAAGCTTTTTTCCCAGAGATCACATTGTTGACTAATTTCTTCTTCTGTTCCTTTTTTGTTTAGTATGGCATGCACTTATGCTAAAAGAACTTTAACCGTAAACCCGGCCTTTTCAAGGTCTCTCAGCTTCATAATAGTAACAGCGTGACCGAGATGGATTGGTCCAGAGGGCTCATAACCGGTATAAGTTATAGGATTAGCTTTTGTTTCGAGCAGAGTTCTAAGCTCTTCTTCTGTGACAATTTCAACTGTGTTTCTTTTGATTAGATCTATTTTATTTTCAAAATCCATTTTTATCTTCCTTAACTTATTTTCTAGCAATTATGCTATGAGCATTCTTATCTTGTTTCCCCCCTTTAAAAAAGATTCAGCTTGCGAGAAAAAATAATTATTCTATGAAGAAACCAAAATGCTATACTTGTGAAAAAAGTATGAAACGGATTTATGAAAGAAAAGGGGCTAAAGGGGTATTCAACAGTTTCTATTTTTTTAATTAATCCTATGTAAACTTTTACATTTTGAATAAAATTCATTTTTATAACTTTTAGAAATCTCTCTGTCTATCCTTTTAAATCAATTAAACGGATAAGAAAATAGGAATTGTTCAGATGAAAACCAAGTCAGAACAATTTTCTACTCGCCGGGAGTTACTCGGAGAGAATAAACGCTTGTGGAGAAGGTATTAAGACCTTCTGATGCGCTCCTATCTTTCCCAGATTTGAGTAGCAGTAGACGAAGGCATCCTCTGTGAAGCAAGAAGAGGTCACAAGACAAAATACCTTCACAGGTATTGAAGTAGCAATTTAATCAAATGTATAAGTTTGATTATGTTTGCATAAGTCTCTCATAACGAGACCTGCCCCAAATCGGTTTAAGCGTATTGTCCCAATTAATATTTCTCCAAGAGTATATTTAAGCACGTATTATTAAAAATGTCATACTTGGATACTATACGATCAAATTGTAG
>DAOWED010000027.1 GCA_030638685.1 Candidatus Heimdallarchaeota archaeon
GAAGCCAATAAACACCCTTGGCATTTAATATAATAGTGCTATTGAAAACCGTATTATTCACTTGACTTATTGAAAATATAGCTATAGAGATGTTTTCAGAGTTAAAAACTTCAAGATATGAAGTGCTAAGATTTAATGGTACTCCTTCATCAAGAGTAAAAGTAATCTCAATTGTAATATTTTGCTCTGAAGAGGTAATAGTGGATTCCCATTTTAATATCTCTCGAGGTCTTGTTGTAAAAGTAACCTTTGAGGTCGGTTGAAGAACAACTATCTCTCCTGATAGACTTGTTATTGTAATAGTCCAGTTATAATCTGATTGAAAACCAGCTGTTTCAAAAGCTAGTTCCCAGATGTTTAGGGTCGAATTAATGAGTTCTAATTCAAAACTATACCTCTCTGTTTCATTAAATATCTCAAGTACCACGCTTTCTGTAATAGCTGGATCGCTTACATGAACAGTGATAGTAATTGAAGAATTGATATAGTATAATTCAACAGGTGCTTCTCCATTAATCGTTATTGTTGCAGTTGGTTCATCATAGCTTTTCTGAAAAGAAATAGGTCCTAAAACAGTCTCTGCTCCATAAGGGTCAGAAATAGCAAGGGTCAATTCATACTCTCCAGGAAGAGGAAGTAGTAGTTCCACTGTTAAAATGTATCCGGAACTGCTGTTACTCCAATGATAAACCAGTTCATCAAGACTAAATGTTTGGTTAACTGTTTGATCAGAATATGGCTCATGTCCATTAAGTGAGACTTGGATTCCTGAAATTCCATGATTATCAGCTAAATTAAGTATCAAAATTTCTTCGTCAATTTCCCATCCTAAAACTTCAGGACCAGTGTTTGCAACAATGTTTATTTCTATGGTGTAACTGAAACTCAAGTAGTTCTCAGACCCCTCAAAAAGAATAACTATTTGGTAATTTTTCTCAAGTTCAAGTCGAACTCGGAGATCGTTTCCTGAACTAAGAATTAATACTCCATCATTTAAAACAAAGATTGTAAGCTCATGATTTACTTCTCCTTGTTCATCTGATAAAGAAATAAGGACAGTTATTTCTTCATATTGTTGACACTGAATAGTTTCAAATCCATTATTGATTTGCATACCATTTATATTTTCCACGCTAAGTTCCGCTGTTAATTCAGCTTGACTTACTATTAT
The DNA here is from genome assembly GCA_030638685.1 of Candidatus Heimdallarchaeota archaeon. Taxonomy (GTDB): domain Archaea; phylum Asgardarchaeota; class Heimdallarchaeia; order Heimdallarchaeales; family DAOWED01; genus DAOWED01. The sequence continues at coordinate 1,172 of DAOWED010000027.1, forward strand.
TTGAAGATCAAAGTTTTCCAGTAAGTAATTTGGATGATCAGCTAACTTTATGCTAAGTTGATAGCTACCGGGATTAAAGTCAATTACTAATCTTATCTCTCCTTCGCTCGTAATCCAAAAACTCTTTTCACTAATTATTCCTGAACCATCTCTGATCTGTATTATCAGCTCTATTTCTTGTCCAAAGAGCTGTTCATCATCCAAAATAGTTATTTCAGCTACTATCTCTTCATGGTAAATTAAACTATCCATTTCTTGATCTGAAGTAAATTCTAAAGATAATAGTTCTTGAATTACATTAATATTTGATTGAAAAGTTGTTTCTAGATAATCTGGACTACCTAAACACTCCCAGATAACTGTCCAATTTCCAGAGGCAGTAAATTTCCATATTAAAGAAATCTTACCATTATTACTTTGTACTAATATGCTTTCAGAATAGCCATCTAAAATAAAAGTAACATTCCAATAACAGTCATCTGCAATCATTCCACCTTGAGTTGAAATAGATGATTCGATTAACAGTTCATCATTCCAGTCCACTTCAAAGTAATCTACTGCTAAATTTAAACTATTTTTCTCAACTAAGACTTCCTCAGTTAGAATTATTCCTTCCCAGATACTATTTCCTTCCCAAATAAGCTTAAGTGAATATGTTCCCGCATTCAAAGCTAAGTAGTTCACCGTTAGTACTTCTCCATCCGAATTAAGCGTAGTACTAAACTTCATTCCCTCATGGTCTGATATTTGCACAGTAATTGTAAACTGATCCAATATTTCTCCATTACTAGTTACTATTGAAATATTGAATTGTCCGGGATCATCTGCAAGAGCTTCAAAAGAGTAGTTAATACTTGCTTCTCCCTTCAATAGGGTGATAGTTATAATCTCAAAAATATACTTTAAACTAGGTGTTTCTTGAAGAGATAGTTCTAAAGTATAATCACCCTCCGGTGCAATATAAATTGTTTCGTAACTAAACCAACCAGAAGCATTAGTTGTGAGATATATCGTTTCTCCATTAATTGAATTAAAGTAGGATAACTCTATTCCGGTAAGTGGTTGATCAAATTCTCCTACAATTTGTCCTTGAATAATTGATAATTCACCATTGATTACTTCTGAAGAAACATTTCGGATACTAGGGTCTTCTTTTTGGATAATAAGAATCCTGTAAATTTCTTGACCTTTGAAATTTAAACTATGCGAATGTATTGAAATATTTAGAACATATGAACCAGCTGGTAAATCGTTAAACCAATTAAAAGAATGGATAGGGTCGTGTATGTCAACCAAATAAGTAAACACTCTTGTTTCACCATAATTCAAAGAAACAATTACTGACATGAGCATTGGAGGCATAAGCTCTCCATTATCATCCACCAAGGTTATTGTACATGTTACCGATTCTTGATAAATAATTGGACTGCTTTCATATTCTATGTAAACACTAATGGAATGAATGATGAAATCTACCTGACAAGTGCTTTCCGTGTATTTTTCACTTTCAATTAATCTTGCAAATATTTTATATCTGCCCGCATCAAGTATATAGTTATAATTTAGACAAGCGTATCCATTTTCGTCTGTGAAATTTGAGTCAATGAATACTAATGTTTCATTGTCAATAAAATAGAACTCTATCTCACCGTTTACAAGGTAACTTCCATTATCAAGCATAACAATTGCTTCTATTAGTATAAAATCACCATAAGTAACATCATCAACGTTCAAGTTTAAAGTGGACGAATGAACTAATAGATCATCAGAAACATCAATTGACCAAGTTCTATCAATTGCATAATACAGAGCTGACTCCTCAAAGATGGCTCGAAATGTAAATTCCCCACTTAAACCATAACCTAGAAAGTAGCTAGTTGGGTAATTAGAAAATGTACCGAGGAGAACCCAATCTGAGAGACTTTCATTGAATAAATAGAGTGAAACTTCACCATTTATTAATTCTGAAGTGTGAGAATCGGTTAAATTAACTTCTAGAAAGAGTTCACTTCCATTAATAACATGAAAAGTTGAAGTTATCTGAGCAGTCCTAAAACCAACATTAACAAACCAAGAACCATTCCCTTCTTGATAATTTTCAGAAGAAAGAATAACTAATTCTAATGAGTATTCTCCAGGAAGAAGATGACCAACAGCGAGAGAACCGGTCCAATAACCATCTATAATGACAATTTCTTGAGAGAAAACTGATTCATTAAATTCATTCAGAAACATAAGTTGTGCGGTATGACTTCCTATAATTCCGGAATATGGGCTTTGTAAAACTATTTCTAAATCAATTTCTTCCCCAGAAACCCAAGTATCAACTGTTAAAGGCTCAATAATGATAATAGGAGAAGGTGATATGTTAACTGACCCGTTTATTGCTTCTGGTAAAGTATATCCTTCTGGCAAGCTAGTTACTGATATTGTAAGAATATAATTTCCTGCAGATAATTCAGGGAGAAAGAAAACAATTTGTCCATTATCATCGGTAGTTAGATCATAGTTGCTCCCATTGAGTGTTAGTCTAATTTCTGCTCCACTCACGGGTGATCCATCATTGTCATAAAGATAATAACTTTGGGAAACATTTTCTCCGTAGAAGAGATTTATAGAAGTCTCTGAAAGAATTAAAGATTCATCAATTAGGGTTAACCAGCTGACAGAATCTGAGCCAAAAATGTTATCAGATCCTGAATAAATGGCAGTAATATTGTAAACACCAGGTAAGAATTCAGGGGAAAGAAATGTGATATAACCACTTGAATTGGTAACTAATGTAGTTTGATAATTCCCCTCAACATAGATATCAATCGGTTGATCACTTAAAGGAGAACCGTTAAGATAAGTTAATTGCCAGGTAAAAGTAACCAGATCTGTATATTCACAAGTTTGATCAGAGCCTAATAACTCTGAGTTATAATTATCAACAACTAAAGTCGTTACAGATTCAGCTAGTAAATATTTGGTTGTTTCTGAAAGTCTTATTGACCAAAAGTAGCTCCCTTGAGAATAAGGAACATCACATAAATATTGAGCATTACCTAATGAATCAGTATATTGAATACTAACAAGTAACCAGTTTTCACCGTCATTACTAATGTAAAATCTTACTTCATATCCTACTAAAGGCTCATCCAGTTGGTTTTTAAGATTCATAATTAAAAGGGCTTCATTATATTCATTTGTTTCAGCCGGGAACACAGTAAGGATAGGTTCTCCTTTTTCAAAGATTGGAACATAAGAAGAAAAGCTAGCCTTGAGGGTAGATGTTCCCTCAAAATAAACAGCTATTGTAATATTGTTTCCTTGACTTGGACAGATTAAAAGAATGTCAGCATAACCTGAGGAATTAGTGGTAACGTTGCCTGAAAGAAAGATAGAACCATCAACATAAATTACCCAAGTAAGTTCATATCCCTCAAGAGGAAATTCAGAATCGAGTAGTCTAACGGTCCAAAATGAACTGGTGCCATAAATTAATACTGGCTGAGGAGAATCAAATGAAGTAGAAGCTTTTTCAATTGTAAAAAAGCATTCTTTGCTTCCAAGATAATTGCTAGAATTCAGCTGAAACATAACAGGCCAATTCCAACCTAACTCTCCCCGATCCGGTATCCAAATGAAAGTTACTTCACCATATTCATTAGTTAACCCAATAGCGATTAATTCGTAGTGAAGCTCCACGAGTGAAGTGCTAACATAAAAAGAAACGTTAACACCAGAAACAGGAACCCCTTGATTTGTTACTTTAATTGTAACATCCATTGAATGACCGTACTCTACAACAATGATGTCATTGATAATATCATCAGAGGTTATGTTCCCTTCTAATGGAGTAATAATAAGCTCTAAGTTAAATGTTGAAGAAGAATAATTGGCTGATTCAGCCACTTCAAATTTAATGATGTATGTTCCTGAATCTAATAGAGGATATGTTAGAGAAAATTCACCAAAAGAATCTGTTGTTGAATTATTGATAAAAACCCATTCGGAAGAAATAGGATCAAGATAATAGTATGAAACTTCTAATCCTTCAAGTGATTGATTTACTTGATTTGTAAGTCGGATGGATTGAGTTGTTGTATTAAGATAAGAAGTAGAAATATCGCTCGCATAAGTAACAATATATCCTTTTTGTATATCTACTTCGACAGAATGCTGACCAATAGAGTAATTTACCAAAGTACTATCTCTTGGAATTAAACGATAAGTATCAGGGAAAACGCCTACAGGGTTGGAAAGAACAGAAGAAAATAGGTGTGTTCCATCAGCTTCTGTTGTAAATATTTCAAGAATTTGACCAATACTGGTTTCAATCACATAGAACTCCATGTTAGGAACTGGAGAACCATCATCATCTACTAAATGAAATAATCCTTCAATCAGTGTACCGTCAACATGACTGCCGTAAAAACCACTGAGAGAAGTTTCTTGCCAGAAAATTGTCTCCTTTATGATCTCTACATTCGAGGAGGAGCTAATTATTTCATCAGTAATCAAATGAGCTTCTGCAACAAAAAGATACTCACCTATGGCGATATTAGTTGGGACGCTCCAAGAAGCAACTCCTTGTGAATCAGTTATTTTTGCGGGTAAGAAAGTAGCTTCTCCTCCCTCCAATGGAGTATAGGAAAGAACTATTTCTAAGTTTAAAACAGGAGTTTCATTCATTAAAGCAGTAACTTCCAAGAATGCAATATCACCATATTGAGCAGTGAGATCAGATGAAAAAAGTTCTATACTTGATATTTCGTTGACAATTTCACAAATGTTAAAATCATAGCTATCATAATAGCCAGAAGGAGAATCCGAAAAATAAGAGATAATATAATAATTGCCAGAAGCAAGATTATTAGGAATGTACCAATCAAGTTCAGCAATTCCAGAATCTTCAGGCAATATCTCTTGACTACCAATCCAAACACCTGTAAGAGGTTCAATTGCTAAATCGAAAGAAAGAGGAGTAAAGGTTGTGGTTTCTCTAGTTAACTGAAAAGAGCTGTTTGAAGAGGAAGAAGATGCTCTAAAAGTTAATTCATTATCAGAGGAGCTGCTTAAAATAATCAAAGAATATTGACCGGCACTCCATTCAGAAGGAAGATCTGAGGTTTGCGAGGAATTCCATAAAAGAAAAAGAGAACCTTTTTTAAGGGAATGATGAGCTGTAACGCTTAAAACATGCCCTTTAGTATAGTAGTTTTGAGAATAGTTTTCAGGAGACTGAGTAAAAAACCATGTTAAATTCCAGAGGGGATAACTAGAGTGAGAAAAATCAGTAATATTAATTTCAAACCCGTGAAGAATAGTAGAACGAGAAAGATCGAAATCAAATCTAATAGCATCACAAGTAACTTCTTCTGTTTCTTCAATTTCAAGGAGAGGTCGAAGAGCCCAAAAATCTGTTCTACCAGAAGTTACGGCAGGAAAAAAGAAATCATCGACTTCGAAAGAATAGGATGAAAGAGTAACGACAGAATCGATAGAGAGGGGAGAAGAAATAGGACTCAGTTGAGTCTCACTCTCTTGAGTAAAAATATATGCTTCAGCAGAGACTGTAAGCTGGGAAACAATCACTAAAGCGAGTGAAAGGGATAAAAGTAGTAAGAGACGATTCTTGGTAATATAGGTATTCAATAAATTAGTTTTCAATATGGTAACCTCTATCTTATAAGTATAATTGCCACTTTGATTTATAAAAGCGGTAAAAAATTATTAAAGGCGATATTCACGGAATAGGGGGGCACTGGTGATGGAATAAGTGAAAATCTGAACCTATTTGCAGGATTTTATTTAGCTTAAAAAATAAAAAACCTCTCTAAAAAGACTACAAGTTCTTAGAAAGAAATATATAGATATGAGGAAAGGAAAAATTAGAACTAAGATTCAAAGAGGCTACTATTTATGACTTATATTGGGGGGTTCATTAACAAACCACTTCCCAAACCGGAGAAATCAATTAGATACGATCAGCAATATGTTGGAGCATCTACGTTAGGGAAGCAAGAATACTGTGAAATAAAAGTTCATCATGAAATAATTCATGGTCAAAAAACCACCGAAGAAATGAGGAGGGGAACAATAATTCACGAGGAGTGGCTACCTGAGGAAAAAATAGACCAAGCTCAACTAATTGCTGAATTAGAAAAAGAAGAAACAATTGTTTCATTTCAAGTAGCAGCAGAAATTCAAGGCATACCTATAGTGGGAAAACCAGATGGTTTAGTCTTCAAAAAAGGGAAGCTCAAGTACGTTATGGAGCTAAAAACAGTAGAATCAAATGTTGAGAGACTTTGGGATTCTGAAGTTGTACAGAGTTTAACCTATTGCTTATGTTTAGATGAAATGGGTTTTGGGAATGAAATGGAAATAGTTATCCCTAAGGTTAGAAGGTCATTGGGAACGAATGAACTTAAAGATATAATTTGTGAAATAATTAATTTTGACCAAACAAATGGTTGCCCAGAATTAGCCTTTCTATTGTATAAGGTCATAGAAGCGAATAAAACCGACCTATTATTGGAAAAAACCAACGGGGATCTGATGATACACTTTTTTTACTATGATTATTACTTAGCTGAAGAATGGATCGTTTACTTGCTTGATTTTTGGACAGAAAAAAGAAAACCAAAAAGAGCAAGATACAAGAATCAATGCGTGGTATGCGAGTTCAATAAGCAATGTAATCATTCATTAACTAAATACGAAGACCAAGAAAATTAATGATAACTAGAATTAGATTTAGAAATAGACTAGTGTGCAACATACGTCTCTCCAGTTAGTTTAGTGATTAGTAATTTCTTGTACGGCAAAGAGAAGCAAAGAAAGAATGACTAATATCATTCCTATGTAAAGAAGAAAGACCTTGAAGTCTACTTCTTTAACTCTTTTACCGAAAAGAAGGCGTTTAACTATATGGGGTTGGTTTTTTTGAGAAGAATTGAAAGGAACACCAATTGATTTTGAGCTACTAAAAAAACTAATCATCATACCTTCAAAGAAAAGAAAAGCCCATAAAAAGCTAAGTGGCTGATTGAAAATTAGAAGGAAAGAACAAGTGAAGATAATTATTGCAGAGAGAGTGAATAAGCTTGCTGAAATAAAGATCTTAATGTTGGAACGACCACTTGTACTAGACTGAGCTGCAGAAACAGCCATAAGATGAGCTAATACAGAAACATTATCAGTATTAGCCTGAGTTTGAGTAGTTTTTTCTTGAAGTGCATCCAAAAATAGGGATTGAGAAGTGATTTTTGCATCATTCTTTTCATGAAGCTCGATTTTCAAGTTTTTGGCGTTTTTACTGAGGTAGAGGGAATAATATTCTTTCCAAGAATTTACTCCTCTTTGTCGGAAAAAGTCTTTTTTTGCAACTCTTAGAACTGAAAGAAGTAACAGAAAGACAAAAGCAAAGAGAGTTATTGTTCCATAAAAAACAAAAACCTCAAGAATACTTTCCGTACCGATAAAAGCCATGGTTAATAATAGAATTGGAAAAACCCCAACAGCGATAAAAAAAGGATAACCTATCATATAAGCTGAGAAATTAAAAAAATAATGCATAAAATTGCTAGTTTTGGCACTCATAGTGTTCGAGACAAGGTCACGCTCAAACCCTTAAAAACATAGTGAAAATAACTTTATAAAGGTCTAAGCAGAACACATTTAAGAGGGGATAAGCGATCAAACAAAAATCATACTAACCTATTGAAAGTTTTTATATAAGAGTAAAACAAAAAATAAGTAATGGTTGAGAAATTGAATTATTCAGTTTTATA
>DAOWED010000163.1 GCA_030638685.1 Candidatus Heimdallarchaeota archaeon
TTAAGTTCTCTTAATAACATTACAATAATAGGTTTAAGTGAAAACTATTTCGACAGTATTGATTTATCCGCAATAAGCAATTTTGAGAATTTAGTGGATCTGCGCCTTGATTTTACAGGACTAGAAACAATAGACCTATCACCGCTATTCTCTCTTAGCAAATTATCAGTTCTTTGGCTTAATAATAACAAACTAACTAATATTGATTTACAACCTCTGATGGGCTTAGTTAATCTTAAAGGAGGACTTCACGGTGGAGGAGTTAATCTTACTGATAATGAATTGGATGAAGACACACTAATTCAAGTAAATCAATTGAAAGATGAAGGAATAGATGTTCATTTTTAAATCAAACTAAGAGTTTAATCTTTTGAAAAAGGGAATATTCTTTAAAATTTGTTGGCAATTTTCCGTTAAAACACTAATTAACTCATTTTCACGACAAATTGAAATACTTATAATGTCATGATTAATACTTTTAGTATATGGCTAGAAATTCCGTAACAGATGAAATAATTCATGATCTTGATATTTCACCATTTTCTCTTCCGTTCTTAAGAGATTTAAGTATAAGGTACGTTGTAGCAATCTCCTTCGACTTAATGCTAGGGCCGGTTGCTCATATTAAAGAATTAATGGGTGGAAACGTTTTTGTTGAAAGAATCAAAGACCCCTCTTTTCTAAGCGAAGTTTATGCCGGTGTAGCAAGAACTGACATTAACACTTTAGAAATGGGTAAATCAATAGGAACACCTAGCAGCCCCATCCTAATAGAAAGACATGAAACAGAGGACGATGGGATGATTGAAACAACATGTCTTCTTGCATGTGTGGCAGTACCAGACCAACAAGATGATGTTCGTCTTCTTATGCGTTCAGTATTAGTACGAATGAAACATACAATTAATAAATCAAGAGATGCATTTCAAGAAGCAATCAATCAAAGGAAGGAAAAATATTCAAGACCTATTTTGAAAACCGCAGAGCATGACTTCACAATTTTGGATGAAGACCGATTAATAAGAAATGAAAGATGGTCTAGATTTGAAGCCCTTTTTGTCTTTAATTATGATGAAAAGAAAATAGATCTAAGAAATATGCCACTTTGGGTAGGGGGAAAGAATCTAAACCCTGCTGATTTAATTAATTTTATAACGGAAAGAATAACTCCCGGGGCTCCTCCTGCAGCTCATTCATATGCTTTTAGTGGGCAAGATCTATTACTCATTAAAGATCACAAAAGTAATCATTATCTAGGCACTTTAACAGGCCCTCAGAGTGCTCTAGAACAAGAAACACTTAAAGATTGGCTAAGAATGCTACTTGAGGCATCTGATAGCAACTGGTTTGATCTCCGTTTAAGAAACCTCAGAGCTGTTCTATCTTTTATAGATGCTCGCTTTGATCGTTTTCCAAGAAAAACAATTGGTGAAAAAATGATTAATTTAATCCTTAATTCCCACAAGGTTTACCCTTCACTGATTATTTCAGAGGAAGAATTTAGTCATTTGGGACAATTACCTTTTCAATCCTATTTTAAGAATGAAGCACAAATGATCTCGAAGCTTGATGGAAAGAAGTCAATAGCTGATCTCGCAACGAACACTGCTTCTCTTTACAGATTGATAGAATTTTCTCTTTACTGTTCTAGTAGACATCTAATGAAACTCTTCACACCTAAAGCGTAATCTTATTCCATTATTTTCATTAGTTCAACGCATAACTCTGTAAAAGACCTTTTTAATTAAACAAATTATTTGCTATGTTATACCGATCGATTGATTAATAGCTTTTTAGTAATTATATTAAATGTCAAGCAATGAGTTTCCCATGTTACTTCCAGTCGATCTTTATTCAAGTCCAATGCTGAAAGAAATAATACTTAATCTCAGACGCTTGATAGCATTAGAATTCTATCAATTTCTAGAAAATGGAGGTTACATTGAAAAACTGAAACTACCAGTTCAGATCGAAAATCTCTTTCCATCTAGAATAAAAACCATACTACCTCAATACGAGCCACTTTATCAAATGATGAACTTTCTTACATCTCTTGGTATCTTTGTGAAAGAAGCAAGTACTTACAGGCTTTCTGAGAAAGTGGAATACATTATTACAGAATTTAAAAGTAAAAAAGAAAGTGTAAAGGAAAGTATGATGCTCTATAAACCATTTATTGACTTTGTAGATCAAACATTACCTAGATTTGAAAATGTTTGTCTTAAAGTAGATGAACCTTTACCGCACTCAATACTCTTCCCTTTGCTTGATTCAATGCTTGGAAGTGAAACTTTCATAGCTATTCATAATAAATCTATTACTGAATTAATTGACGCACTTGGAGCATGGAGAGCTCCAGGAACTTATTCTATACTAGAAATAGGACCTGCTGCCGAGTACTTTGCTGCTCAGCTCCCTTATGATGCTTCAACCAGAGACGTGGTTTACCTTTCTGAGCAATATTTTTCCCCGTTGGAAAGTTTTTGTTCACTCTTTGATCCAGAGATAAGCTCCTATCCTCTTAGCACCCTTATTGAAGAAGGTTCAGATCTAGAAGGAAAATATGATATTATAATTGCACCGTTTGCGTTGCATTTCTCCTTATCGGCGTCTGAATGGCTTTCTATTTTATCAAAATCACTCAAAATAGAAGGAGTATTGGTGTTTATGTACACATCAGAGGAAACGTTAGGGTTAGGAATAGAACCTCTTTATTCAGTAATTCAAGACTATAAAAATCATTTACCCGAAAAAGATCTTGAACGATTCTTACCAAGAAAAGGTTTTGGGCCTCTTAAACGCTTTGGACCCGAAAATTTATTCTTATACACTAGAAAAATAAAAGAAGCGGATTAAAGAATTTTTTTTGAAAGCTATTTTATCAATCGTGGCTTATTTTTTGAATTGGATAAGAATATGCCTTAATTTTTTGTTCTTGTTCCAGATGTTTTTTGATATACTGTCCACAATTACTACCAATTTGGTTCTCTTCTAGTTCTCCAATGCTTAGAATTACATCATAACCATAGCTTTTCAAGGAATGAATAAGGGGGTCTTCTTTATCATTTTCACTTGTAAAATGTGTTACTAATTTATTTTCTTGAGCCGAATAAGTTGGATTGATAGGAGTAATTTTAATCAAAAATAATGAAGGGTCGAAATGTTTGATTAGAACTTCAGGATCAAAAGGAGTGTCTTTTGCAAGAGCAAAATTAAGAGTGATCTTTCGATCTCCTGCCTGATAGAATCTTTTACCATAATCAGCAATCTGAGCTAAACTCCACTTCTTAGTAGGGATAATTTTGTCCCTAAAACGATCATCTGTTGAATGGATGGAAAATTGAAGTTGAAATTTACCATTTGAATAAAGTTGTTTTTTAATCTCAAGAAGCTCCTCAAAAAAAGAAGAAGTATTGCTTGGAGCAATAGTTGAAATTGAAGGAATAAATCCGGGTATATTATATATTTCTGGTAATTTTCTAAGAACAGAAAGAACATTGGGATTATAAGCTGGTTCTCCCATCCTGGCAAATTGAATTTTAAACTTAGGAGCAGGTACCTTGCCATCCGGATATCTTTCACGGATAAGGAAATCGATTTGTTTGAGAAGCTGTTCTTCAGTGAGAATTCCTTTAAACTCTTCTCCGGCATCGCACATCACACACCCTACGGGACACCCAAAAAGAGTGGAAATGATAAGAACCCACTTTTCTTCGCGGGGAATAGGTGGTTGGATTGATTCAACAAATTCGACCATCATGTCATTATCGAATTCGCCGACATAGACATAAGCAACTTCTTCATTTCCTGCTTTTGCTATAATATCCATTATTATGACCTAATCCAATAATACAAAGAGTTTATTTGAAGATTAAGAAAGAAGTTATAATATTTGATCTTTATTTTTGATAATTTTCATTGCAGCGGTGATTCCTTCACCAGCAGCAATAGTTGTTTGTCTGAAAAGATCGTTTTTTACATCTCCAATATAAAAAAGCCTTGTTTTTTCAATAAGATCATTGACAAGCTCTTCTTCAGTTAGATTGAAATCAAGAGCTGGCTCTCTACCTATAGCTCCAAGAACAAAGTCACAGTTAATAGAAATATTTTGTCCTTTCTCAATACATTTCAATAACAACCCTTCTTTTGCTTCTTCAATAGAGTTAACTTCAATCATGGTTCTATAAGTGATCTGATTATTGGCTCTCACTCTTCTATGTAATAAAGGGAGACACTTATACTGATTACTCCTATTAAGAATAGTTACTTTATTGTTTTTAGCTAAATTCAAAGCTTGGTCAAAAGCTGCATCCCCTCCTCCAATGATTATTATCTCTTTATTTTCTAAGTTTATCATTCTGTAACTTTCGTAAAAAACTCTTATCTGTACCTCTTCTGAAAAAGTGTAAGGCAGTTTTTTAGGTCTTGTACCAGTGGCGATAATTAGGTATTTTGCAAAATAGTGCGCTTTATTTGTTAAAATCTTAAACTTGCTTTCTTCATATTCTATGCTTTCTACTCCCTCAACTCTAACCTTGACTCCAAGAACTGAAAGCTGTTTTTTGAACTCTTTGACTAACTCTCTCCCACTAATTCCTTCTGGAAATCCCAAGTAATTTTCAACTCTGTTAGCATTTAACAGCAGTCCTCCAATTTCCTCTTTTTCCAAAATCAAAGTTGAAACATCTGACCTGTGAAGTTGTATAGCTGCAGCTATTCCTGCTGGCCCTCCACCAATAACTAAGACTTCATAATAATTTAGATGATTATTTCTATCATTCATCACTAGTACCTTCTTTGAGTAATTCTAAAGTGATCATTGGTTCTGCAAACCCATGCGCTAAATTAAGCAAGGATGCCATATGATGTTCTTCACTATAAGTTGCTGTTCCATCAATAACAAAGATTACATCAAATCCTCTTACAAAAGAACTTCTAGCCGTTGTTTCGCAGCATAAGTGTGTCATCACGCCGGTAATCACAGTTTGTTGAGTATTATGTTTTCTAAGCATCTTCTCTAAATCGGTTTTGTAGAAAGCATCATATTGAGTTTTACTAATTAGAGAAACGTAAGAATGGTTTCTAAAGGATTCGATTTCGCTGATTAACTTACTTTCTTCATTTTCAGCAGAGATAAGCTGTTTCCACCATTTATCCATTTGATGAGCGTCAAATTTAGTGTTTAAATGTTGAGTAATAAAAACTGGTCGTTCATGTTTCAAGAACAACTCAATAAGCGAAGTTAGGTTTTGAACAATAGCTGGAGCACTTGGGATAAAAGCATGAGATGCTTCTTCCAAGAAATATTTTTGCATATCTAGAATTAAAAGACTTGAATTGGTTATGTCAAACTCAAGTTTCTTACCTTTTCTTAAGGCATTGACCTTGTCCAATAATTTTCTACCACTTGTTTCAATAGAATCTTTTGTGAAATATGCTTCTTTCATTTTTCCTCAATCTTAGACGGTTCATTTTATCTTAAATAGAACTTAGTTAAATCTTCTTTTGTTATTTCCAAAAGAACTATTATATCTTTATGTGAATAGATGATTAATGGCTGAAAATCTGAACGTAGGAGTTCGACCTTGGATTCAATCTTTAATCTTATCGATGCTCGTTCTACTTCTTTTTTACCCTCTTGAAAATGAGATAAGCACATATGGTTCCTTGGAGTATGCGTCTTTTAGAGTATTCAGGATGTTTTGTTGTTATTTAGTTCCATTTTTCTGGTTTATCAATTCAACTAACCTCTCATTGAAGGATATGGGTTTGAAATATGATAGTTGGGGTCTTTGGTTGGGGATATTAGCCTATGCAGTACCCACCTTTGTTTTCATAGCCAATGAAATTTTTTCAAAAGAATGGCAAAACCACTCATCTTGGGAAATAGTGCTACTTCTAACACTTACTTTTGTAATGGCGTCAATAACTGATTTATGGTTTCATGGCTTCATCTTTATGGGGTTGGTGAATACAAGATCAGTAAAAATAGCTTTTTTGGTCCAGAATACTTTATGGTTTGTTTTTCATTATTATGAAATCATCTTGCTAGAGCCTTATATTGGCTGGTTAAATGCATTCGTTCTTTCTCTCTATTTAGGCTTAGTAGGTGATATTATAACATTAAAGACTAAATCAGTGATAGGTCTGATGATAGGTCATTCTCTTTTTAATCTCGCTTTTGTGCTTTTTGCTATTTTTTAGGAGAAACACAAGAGAAACACAAGTAACTCTCTCTAAAAAATATGATAACTTATGAGAAGTCAATCATCTGTAATCGATAGTTTTATGACATTTTGTCAATTACTAACATTATCTACGTTAATTAGAAGTGAGTTTAATGAGAGTACCTAAGTCATACAATATTGTTCTTTCAAGATGGGATGAAAGAAAATTAAGCTTTGACTTTTTTGTATTCCATGAAAAAGTAAGATTGGATAAAAGATCACCCATTTCAGAAGCAAGAATACAATTCAGTTACTATCCTGGTGAAGATGGTGTTTCACGTCTAAGACCGTATAAGTTTTTTGAGAAAGTTAGGGGAATAACCAATTTTCTAAAGCCCGATAGAGCGACCTACCTATTTAAGGGAGCTAAAAAAATCTTAGTAAGTAAGGGTGATGAACCTTCAAAAAGTCACAGAGCTGCATTTTTAGACTATCTTCAAACATTTAAAGCACCTTCTCCTTTAGTAATTCCCATTTGCCACTTTTGCATTAATAACCATCTGAGAATAACTTTGCTGAAACCGGAAGAAACGTATAAAGTAGGCCCAAGAAGTGCTTGTGAAACATGTTCATTTGAAAAATTATCCCTCGAAATAAAAAAGCAAGGATTATTCCTATCACGAGCGTCTGAAGCGTTCTTCAAAAGAAAATTACGCCAAGCAAAAGATATAGATGCAGTAACTTATGATTTATTCGATAATGCTCCTACTAGATCAGAGAAATCATTTTCAGGAGAGGGAAAAAGTTCTCTTTTTGATATGGTTGAAGCTGTTTCACCAGAAGAAGCACCTAGATTAATTTCAACAATTAGAATGCCTAAAATTCTAAAGGAACACTACCCAAAGGTTGGATTAACTTCGTTACTTCCGATTCAGGAAAAATGTATAGATGAAGGTTTGTTAGAGGGAGAAAATCAACTAGTAATTGCTGGAACAAGTTCCGGAAAAACCTTTGTAGGTGAATTAGCAGGCGTACCAAGAGTACTGACCGGAAAAGGAAAATTCATCTTTCTATGCCCACTTGTAGCATTAGCCAATCAAAAATATGAAGTATTTAAGAAAATTTATTCACCCCTCGGCTTGAAAGTTGCAATAAGGGTAGGGATGAGCAGGATAGATGTTGGTGAAGACGATGATATGATCATTGATGGTAACTTCAGCAGAGCTGATATCATTGTAGGAACTTATGAGGCTTTTGACTGGATTTTTAGGTCACAATTAACCTCTCAGCTTGGTGAAATAGGCACAATAGTAATCGATGAAATTCAACTCTTAGGTGATAAAGATAGAGGGTTCAGAGTTGATGGAATAATTTCAAGAAGTAGATTCTTGTTCCCGAAGGCACAAATATTATTTTTGTCAGCGACAATAGGTAATCCAAGAGAGTTAACTCGAGAGTTAGGAGTAAAACTTGTTCAGTATGAACATCGACCAATTCCACTTGAAAGGCATATTCATTTTGTTGAAAAAGAACAGAGTAAGGTGCCGATAATTAGTTCTCTGATAAGAAATGAATGGAAACGACCTCGAGATAAGCACCCCTATCAAACGATATTGTTCACTTCTACAAGAAGAAGATGCACTGAACTTTCACAAGAGCTAAACAGGCAAAGGATAAGGTCAGCTTACTATCATGCAGGAATGACTTATCGTTCCCGTAAAAAGATAGAAGAACGATTTATGAATGGCGATTTTCATGTTGTTGTTACAACAGCAGCACTAGGCGCAGGAGTAGACTTTCCAGCATCACAAGTGATTTTTGAGATGCCCGGAATGGGTTCAAGATGGTTAACTGTTGCAGAATTTGAACAGATGAGTGGAAGAGCCGGTCGTTTTGGTTTTCATAAAAGAGGGAAAGTAGTATTAGTAATTGAACCTGAAGGAAAAATGTTTCAGGCACAAGAAAAGACAGAAGATGTTATTTGTTTTGAATTACTAACGCAAGAAGTGGAACCGGTAGAAGGAGAAGTAGTCTTTGACCAAGAATCAGAGAATCTACTAGCTACAGTTTGTTCTTCCCCATCGGGAGGGGTTTCTTTTGTAGAACTTTCAAGAGCCTATAAACTGATGTTTCTTAGCTCTGTGCAGATAAAGACAATTACTGAAAAGCTAATGATCCAAGGAATGTTGAAAGCAAAAAACAAGAGAGTAACCCCTACAAGTTTAGGTATAGCAACCTCTTCCTCCTTTTTACCTCCAAGTAAGGCTTCAAGAATTGCTAATGAATTAAAGAAAAGAAAACCATTAGATATAGCTGTTGAGCTTGTTCCATTTGAAGCAGTTTACCTCAATTCCAAGCTTTATGCTGCAGTAGAACGCGCTCTAAAAATACATATGAGCTCCCGACTGTTTTCCAGTTCAGTTTTAGATATCTTAATGGGTGGTTCTGTAAGGTTAGATTCAATTGATGAATGGATAATGCGTGTCTTACAAAAATGGACACAAGAAATCTTTACATGTAGGCATAAAGAAAATCCGTTCTGTAATTGTGGGGTGTTAAATCTCTCAAAACTAATCGCTGAACTAAGAATGAGTGGGATGAACCCCAGCAAATTAACACTGGAATTACGAAATAGATGGCAATTAACTGCCTATCCTGGTGATTTATTAAGATGGCTTGATGAACTTATACATCAACTGGATGCTGTACGAAAACTAGCAAAAGTTGTAGGTGATCAAGAGAAGCAACAAGAAGCAAATATGCTGGCTTCTGAACTAGAAAGACCTCGATCTAAAAGAAAGAAAAAGCAACAGAAAAAAAGAAAGCAGAATATTAAAAATTAATAAGAAAAAAGAAACGAAAAACATTAATTTTTAAGGGTTTAATATTAAATAGAGTATAGTAAAACACAAAAAGTGGGTAGCAATGTCACGTTCTTCCAAGAAAAAAAGCACTTCAAATAAACAAAAAAAAGCAGTAAGCAAAGTATCTTCCTTTTACAATAATTTTTGGCATAATATTATTATTGTTTTTGCAGTTGCTAAAAGATACTTGCTAGTTGATTTTAGATACAAATTTCAACTCGTAGTAGAAGCCGGTTGGACAGCAGTTAACGTAATAGTATTCATTTTACTAGGTGCTGCATGGCAAGCGACAAGCGGAGAAGATTTATTTATTGGCGTACCTTACGATATGATTACTTTTTTCGTCGTTTCAACAGCGTTTTACACAGTTTTTGGAGGAACAACAGAAGGAACAGTAAATGCTTTACCTGAAGAAACAAGCAGAGGAACACTTGGTCTATTAATAACAAACTCAGTAACACCAATTTCAGTTCTAATAGGGAAATATCTTGCATCGACTGTGAAATACTTATTCATACTCATAGTAGTGGTAGTTCCCGCATTAATAATAAGAGGAGCATACCCAAAATCACTGGAATTAGTCTGGGCTAGTTTAATCATTTTCTTCATTGCATGGTTATTTATGGGTTCATTTACACTAATTCTTGCATCGATCTCATTAATTTTTAAGAAAACGGAGACATTTAACAAAGTAGGGTTGTATGTTTTACGTTTTATATCCGGAGCAATCGTTCCAATTTATTCTTTTGATGAATCAGCGAAAATATTTGGAATACCATTATCCAATTATTTAATCTGGTTTCCAGCAACATTTTGCTTAGAAGCATTTAGATGGCTATTCATTGTACCAAGTGCAAATTCATTAAATACAGGAGGCGTCTCTTCCGACAAGGGAAACTTTGAAAGCTTTGAGTCAGTTTATGGGGTGCCGATAAAAAGCTGGACACTAAGCGACCCAGTGATACAATTACTTTTAGTGATAAATATCATAATCTTCATTGGTGCAATGTTATTGGTTAAGAAAATGACCACCATTTCTAGGAGATGGGGAACAATAGAGTTCTATTAGGAGGAAAGAAAATGTCACGACAACCAGCAATAGAAGCGTCAAATATTGTAAAGAGATTTCGAGCATCACGAAGAGCTGAAAACATAACCATACTAAAAGATGTTTCATTTACTCTTCCTAGAAGAAAAGGGTTAGCGGCAATTGGAGCGAATGGTTCTGGTAAAACTACTCTTTTGAAAATATTGGCAACATTATATCTACCAGATGAAGGCTCATGTCAAATACTTGGGTATGATCTAGTAAAAGATGCTCGAGAGCTAAGAAAAAAAATCGCTTTTGTCTCACCTAATCTAGAGTTTCAGAAAAAACTCACACTGAAAGAAACATTGGAGTTCTTTGCAAGGGTCCAACAAGTAGATATGGCCAACTCAATGGACTTTATAGAGTTCATGGGGCTTGATGAAAAGTTAAATGATCGAACAGAGACATTCAGTGAAGGACAAAAGGCAATTACTCGATTAGCTATTGCTATTATGAAAGATGCAAAATTGTTATTGCTTGATGAAGTGACTGCAACACTAGATATCAATAGGAAAGAAGATGTAATTGATTATTTGGAAAGTTATTGCAGGGATAGATCATTAGTACTTATAGATCATAGCGCAAGAGTAGTGGAACGATTATGTCATAGAGTGCTTATGTTAAGTGATGGTCAAGTTCAGAAATATGTCAGAGTGAAGGATTTACTTGATGAAATGCCATTTAAGTATAATGTAGTGATGACTCCTAAAAGACGATTAACTAATAGGGAATGTCAAGCAATATGGCCAGATTATACTCGGTTTGGCGGATTGATCAGATTTTTTGCTCACAGTGAAGATGAAATAAGAACGATAGCTGCTCGTATACTACGATTCAGAGACTATATCAATTTTGACATTTCAACCGTTTCATTACAAGACCTAGCAATGAGCTGGACGTCATCTGAAAAAAAATAAAAGAGAAAATAAGATTTTAAGAGATAATTCTCACTACATTATGATGTTAAACTTTTTAACTCTAAATGACCCTTACTAAAATTAGATGCACTATGGTAGCTGAAATTACACTTATCTATGGCTTTTCCTTTGCTTTTGGAACAATATTTATTATTTCATCCGGATTACTTGACCTAGATTTTGATGTAATTGGAGTTCCTTTATTTTTAGCTGTTTCTCTATTTTCATTTATTTTTGGATTATTAGGACTTTTTACAGAAACAGAATTATGGGCCAATATTAACATATCATTGGTCATATCATTTGTCACTTCCTTAATATTGGGTAATTTTACAAAAGATACTGGATTACGAATAGAAGCGGATTATATCGGTTTAGAAGCAAAAATCTCCTTCAAAATTACCCCCGAAAAAAGGGGACAAATAAAGGTAATTAGTCCATATGGTCGCGTGGAATATCTTCAAGCTCTCCCGTCAAAAAAAACTCAAGTAAGTGAATTTCGGAAGGGTCAGATAGTAACTATAGACCATATAGAGGGGACAAAAGCATATATTTCCCCAAGAAAAGACCTTCAAATAGAATTTTTGAAAAAGCCAATTACTGAAAAGAAGCGTTTTTTAGGTCTGAGGTCATCAATTTTTAGATCAACACCTAAGAAAAAATGTTATCATTGTGGTAAAAA
>DAOWED010000190.1 GCA_030638685.1 Candidatus Heimdallarchaeota archaeon
GTAACAGTTGTTAAAGCATGACTAAACTGAAAATAAAGGCTATTATTAAAACGTGAATAAGAAATTAAAGCGTCAATTCATTCAGAAAAATTATTAAAATTAGAATAAGGAGTGGAGAATTAATGAGTGATGTTCAAAAGATATTTGGCATCTTAGTTTATTTTGTTATTTTTCTTGATCACTCATGAATTTCTTAAGACGAGCTAATTCTCTTAACATTTCCATCCTCAAGGCAGCAATACTTGTAGATTTAGCAAATACTCCTTCAGCATCATCATCATCGGGAAGATCAGGTGTTTGAGGCATTGATGGGGTTGAAGGTGCAGATGGTATACTTGCTGGAGGTTGAGGTGGAGCAGATGGAGCAGGAGGCGTAGGAGCCGAAGGTGTCGAAACCGGGGAGGGAATTGAACTCGGCATAGGAGGAGTAGGAGCTGCGGGGGTTGGTGCAGGGGGAGTAGGTGCTACAGCTACGGGGGCAGCAGGAGTAGGAGCTGCGGGAGTTGGTGCAGGGGGAGTAGGTGCTACAGCTACGGGGGCAGCAGGAGTAGGAGCATCCGGAGTAGGTGCTGCCGGGGTTGGAGCTGCGGGAGCTGGTGTAGTTGAAGGTATTTCCGGAGTTGGAGCAGCTTCAGGTTCAGTATCATTCAGATCCCTTAGTCTTTGCTCAATATCTATTAAATTAAGTTCGCTCTCATATCGAGCCAATTCATCTTCTAACCTTTGTACTCTAGTACTATAAAACTCAAATAATCGGTCATGAACTGATTCTGATAATTCTCCTCTATCATAGGTTGAACGAAGAGAGCCTAAAGCTGCTTCATTAGCTGACTTCTCAATTTTAAGTGCTCCAATTATGTCAAGGGGGTCCTCAGAAGAAGGAGGTGCTGCTCTTGACGGATCTCCAGCAGAACGAGCTTCTCTAAGATTTCCTGAAGAAGATCCTGCTCCTGATGAAAATCGAGCTAATAATGAACTTAAAACTAGAACAAATGCGGAAGCGTAAAGAAAGGTCTTACTGTATTCGTCAAGACCCTCGGGAGGTAATAAATCAATTAAATAATCTAAGAATGCCATTTTTTTTCACTACTAATCTTAAAGTAACTAGCAAATGTAATAGATAGAACGCTACTTTAAAGATTACTATTCGATTGGGGAATAAGTAATCGTAACGAAGCAACCCTTAACTAGCTAGGACAATTAGATGACATTGAAACACAATTATAAATTTAACTGAGGAACATGGTTGCAAATAATACTAGAAAAAGAAGCCAGTAAAAATTAGATAGACTGGAGTATTAGGTCAAAGAAGTAAAGATGCGGGCGCCGAAAGAAGGAGACTAATAAGGACTAAAATGGAAGGAGAGGATAAAAAAAAGAGAAGAGAAAAAAAGAAAGAAATTGGAGAATGAGAAAAAGAAGGAAAAAGAAGAAGAGAAAGAAAAAGACCAAACTACACAAACAAATAATTTAAGAAGAAGAGCGAAAAAGCAGAATAAGTAAGCGTGATTAACGCTCATTAAAGGCCCCATAGTGTAGTTGGTCCATCATCGGGGACTGTCAAGACACTTATGTGAGTAAATTCACAGAACTCCTTGGACCCGGATTCAAATTCCGGTGGGGTCGCCATTTTTTTTTAGTTTTAGCCTTTATTTGGGCTTATTTTTCCATTTTAAAGTTTTTCTTATCCTTTTTTTTCTTTGATTTTTTTTCTAGTTCTTGCTCTTTTAGCGATTACTTATTATTGGTTTCTGCTCTTTCCTCCTTATGAACTCAACCTTACCCAAATCTACTCCAGTTTCCCTTTACGATCAAGCCATTCATACAGCTGATACTTCCCTTGCCTCTCAGTTCTGGGTTCATCTTCCCCGCACCTTGCAACAAGCTGTTGATTCTATTTCTCCTACATTTCCTAATCGACTTTCGTCTGAAGCAGTTGAAGAGCTCCAACTTTTTCTTCATCAGTTTCATCAGCGGTTAGGTCTTTTGACTCCTAAGGTTGAAAAACATCTTGACTTTCTTTCAAATGGTTCCATTGTTACTGGCCAGCAACCGGTTATCTTAGGTGGACCCAGTTTAATTGCCAATAAAATTGCTTGCCTTTCTTCATTAGCTGACATTGCTCATTCTTCTGGCAAGGACCTTGCCCCTGTTTTCTTTATTGGTGGCTATGACTCTATTCAAAATGAACTCACCAATGTTTATTTCCCTAACCCCCTTACGGATAAACCCGTTCTTATAAGTGCTAATGATTCTTTAAATGGTCCTTTTCCTGTCGGTGTGGCTGCTCATCGGGTCGGTTTACCTAGTAATGAATGGATTGAGAAGGTTTCTTCCCAGCTTATTAAGAATTTTAATTCTTTCAAACCCCATCTTTCTGCCTCTGCTAAAAAAATTATGAAAGAACGCCTTGATCAAATTCTTTTCTTGCTTAGCTCTTCCTTTTTCAGCACTTCTTCCCTTAGGGATTTTCATGCAAAGATCTGGGGCTTTCTTGCTAACCTTGTTTCTGATCTTGGAATTATTCTCTTTCCTGCTTCTGCTCCTGAAATAAGGCGTCTTTCTGCTGCCGAATATCTTCCTCTTTTGGATAATCAGCACACTTATGTTCACTCCTTTGGTCAGACTACTCAAAAACTGATGGATCTTGGCTATCAACCTACCCTTCGAAAGAGAGGAAACAAATATTCTCCCTTCTTTTACGAATGTCCTACTGATGGTTTTCGTATTACCTTAGATTTTACTCTTGAAAATGGGGAATATCGTTTTGAAGGTAATTGTGACAAATGTAAGCGTGATTACTCTTTTCTTACCTCTGACCCTATTTCTTTCCTTAATGATCATTCCACTCATCTAAGTGCCAGAGTCGACTCTGCTATGTTTATTTATCAACGATTACTCGGTGCTCAACTTCGGGTAAGTGGACCTGGTGAGATTAATTATTATGCCCAAGTTATTCCCGCTCTTAAATCAGCTAACTTGGAAATCCCTACTGTTGTCCGTTATACAAGAGCTTACTATAATGCCCCCTGGATTGAAAAATTTGGCAAAATCCTTCAAGATAAGGGCAAAATGAGCCTTCCCTCTAAAGAATTTTTCAAATTGCTTTCTACTCGAGCAAAAGCCCTTCGTTCCAACGACTTAGATCAAGTAGTTTTTGCTAACTCGGCATTTGAAAGTTATTTATTGGAAATTTACCGGTCTCTTTCTGCTGATAAAGATAAACAAGCAAAAATGTATCGTGCATGGCAATTTGGTGGTTTTATGGGTCGTTTCGGTCAAGAAACTGTCTGGTCATGGGTTGATATGGCTCTTCAGACCGGTCTTTCTGATTATCTTCCGGCCTACAAACGCATCTATTCTGCTGAAAGCACCTTTTCAGGCATGGCGTACATTAATTCCCTTACTTCCTGATAGTTTGCTTCTCTACTCCTCTTTCTCATTCTTTCCGTTATTGCTGTTCATCAATCTTTCATAGTTAATTACATAATATACTATTATTGCAAGATAGTAAGTTATCACTGCCACATAGAAAATTTCTTCCGAATAAAAAAGTGCGAAGCTCAACGCAAAGGCAATGATAAACAGTGTCAAAACAGTTATTGTCCCTGAATTTTTTGTATCGTTGTTCATTATTGCTAAAAGTAGCATGCCAAAAACAATAAGGCACATAATATCATAAATAACAATTGTTATGGTCCATAAATCGCCAATATCAGTGAAAAGATAAATAATAGCTGCTGTAATTTCAATAACTAAAAAGAAACCAAGTGTTCTCTTAACTATTTTTAGGCTCAATATGTTGTCTTTTTGCTGTATATCTAATGCCACACATGCTACAAATAGTGAAGAAGCAATAAAAAAATCACCAAACTCCATTCTCCCGATCCAGCTTGAGAAAAAAGAAATATAGTTATCCCATAGATGATAAATCAAAGGTATTAATCCCATTACTAAACCTAGATAGATGCTTAAATCAAAATAACAGATTTCTGGGCTAATTCTTAACCTGAAGCCATTGATGATTACTACTATTCCAAAAATTAACCATGTTGTAAGAGTGAAAAAATCAATAGCCATAGTAACTATCGGATAATCTAATATTTGATTTTTCCCTTAAAATTCCGTAAAAGAATAAAAAAAATAATGGGGGGGGGAAAACGATTTTTAGCTCAGAGCTATTCAGATCTGTTCAGAAGTATTAATCTTCCATCATTTTCCATGAAAGGACGGGAGACCTATTTGCTGTGACATCATCTACTTTGCTTATAGCTGTTCTAAAAGGTGCTTTATGAAGTTTTTCAGGATCTTCTCGAGCAATCCTAACTATTTCAGCCATTACATCGGCTACATAGTCTAAGCTAATTTTGCTCTCTATCTCTGTAGGTTCAACCATTAGTGCTTCGGGCACAATCAGTGGGAAGTAAACGGTTGGACAATGGATCTGGTAATCTAACATTGCCTTAGCTATTTCCATTGCTGAAATGCCTGTTTCTTCTTTTAGAGGAACGGGTGAAGCAATGAATTCGTGCTTTCTTGGCACTCCTTCTGCTCTTGGAACTTCAATACCATCCAACTCAAGGAAGCGATGCATTAGATAATTGGCATTAAGTACTGCGTTTTCACAAGCTTCTCTAATACCGTCTCCACCTAAGCGATAAATATAAGCCAAAGCTCTTAGACAGACACCAAAGTTACCGTAATATGAATGAACTGCGTCTATTGCATCAGGTAAATCATATTCTTGGTAATAATAGTCCTTTGCCTCATCATACTTCACTACTGGTGCGGGAAGGAATGGTTCTAGTTCTTTAGTAACCATTATTGCTCCTGAGCCAGGTCCTCCACCACCGTGTGGTGATGCAAAAGTTTTGTGCAGATTAGCATGCATTACATCAAAGCCCATTTCTGAGGGAAGAACTACGCCCATTATACCATTTAAGTTAGCTCCATCTAAGTAGACTAAGCCTCCTGCTTCGTGAACTAGTTTACAGATTTCAACTATATCTTTCTCAAAAACACCTATTGTGTTAGGGTTAGTGATCATGATTCCAGCTGTTTTGTCAGACAGTGCTCCTTTAAGAGCTTCAATATCAATTAATCCATCCTCTCCGGAAATAATTTCTAAAGTTGAGAATCCAGCCAATATACTTGAGGCAGGATTTGTTCCGTGGGCTGAATCAGGAATGATAATTTCTGTTCTTTGACCTTGTCCGTTTTTCTTGTGGTAAGCCTTAAACACTTTTAGAGCGGTGAATTCACCATGTGCTCCAGCTGCTGGATGAAGAGAAGTTGCATCAAAACCACTTATTGCCTTCAGTGCTTCTTGAAGACGATAAAGGAGCTCTAATGAACCTTGAACAGTTGCATCTGGCTGTTTAGGATGAATGTTCACAAATTTTGGAAAACGAGCAATTGTCTCATTTATCTTGGGGTTATACTTCATGGTACAAGAACCAAGAAGATATGGACCAAGGTCTACTCCATGGTTCATTTGTGAAAGCCTAACATAGTGTCTCACTATTTCTGCTTCAGATAATTCGGGTAATCCTGCTGGTTCTTTTCGTTTCATTTCAGCAGGTAATTTATCCGTTACATCTGGGAATGGACACATTTCTGGAACCTCAGCTAACTAAGCGGACAAGGACTGATTATTCAAGGGTGGCTCGTTCCAGCTTGCTTGATGTCCTATTTTTACCATTTTAGGCAGCCTCCATAAACGCATAAAGCGCATTAAGCAATTTTTCTACTGATTCTCTGCAAGTGAACTCATGAGCACCGATTAGTCTTCTTATGTGTCCTTCTTCGGCTTCTAATGGTATTCCTGCAAGGATCTTTCGATCTACCATAAACACATCAAATTCTTCACTTGTCTTGGAAGTAGTTAAATCTATAACAAATTCGTGGAAAAACGGTCCTGAATGAACAGGAGACTGAATTCCGTCGATCTCAGCTATTTCTTTAGCCATATAATGTGCTGCATTATAGATGTTATAGCTTATTTCTTCCAGACCTTTTGGTCCAAGTAAAGCAAGATAGATTGCTGATGAAATTGCTGTTAATGATTGATTTGAACAAATATTGGAAGTAGCTTTTTCTCTTCTAATGTGCTGTTCTCTTGTCTGAAGAGTGATTGTGTAAGCTTCTCTATCAGAATCTTTCTCTGTTGTCTTTGATATCAAACGCCCAATCATGTTTCTTTTAGTGTCTCTATTGAACTTTGCAGCAAAAATACCTAAGAATGGTCCTCCATAATTAAGACCGTTGCCTATAGTTTGTCCTTCACCAATTACTATATCTGCCCCATAATTTCCGGGTGCTTCCAATAAGCCTAATGATGGTGGATAAATGCCTACAATGAATTGAGCTTTCTTGTATTGATGAACAATTTCACTCATCTTTTCCAAGTTTTCTTCAATAACACCAAAATAATTGGGTACTTCGACATAAAGTGCTGCAAGATCATTTTCATGTTCTGCCAGCATAGAAACAACTGTTTCCAACTCTATTTGCCCAGTTTCCTTATTATGAGGAATGTACACAATGTTAATACCTACTCCTTCAACGTAACTTGCAAGGACTTCTTTCCTTCTTTCAGGCACAGTGTCCGGCAGCAATAAAGTTGATTTTTTACTTATCCTACAAGCCATTAATGTTGCTTCACCCAAACTGGTGTCCCAATCATAAGCACTAGCATTACACATATCCATGCCTGTGATTTCACTAATCATTGCTTGATACTCAAAAATCATCTGTAAGATTCCTTGTGAGATTTCAGCTTGATAAGGAGTGTATGAAGTATAAATTTCCCCTCTTCTAAGCAACTCATCTACTGCTGCGGGAACATAGTGGTATGCTAGTCCTCCAGCTAGAAATGAAGTTGTTTCATTTAGTGAGAGGTTCTTTGAGGCCATATCGTCAAAAAATTGACTTAGCCCTCTTTCAGTATAAGGTCCAGCAAGCTCTAGAGGCTTATCTAACCGAAGATCTTCAGGAATGTCTGAGAATAGTTCATCAATTGACTTAATACCAATTGCTTCTAGCATTTCTTCAATCTGCTTCGGTGAATTACCTACATAAGCTCCTGACCTAACAGGAGAAACCATATGATTACCTTTCCTTAAGATTTTAGTGTTTAGCTGCTTCTTCCTTTAGATAAGGAATGTATGCTTCAGCATCTAATAGAGGTTCACTTGGTTCTTCTAATTTCTTGAATTTAACCAGCCAGCCATCATCATATGGTGATTCACTGAAAACGTCTGGATCATCATAGAGATCTTCATTGGCTTCTATTATTTCCAATTTGAAGGGAGCGTAAATCTCACCAGTTGTTTTTAGAGCCTCTACATAAGCGATTATATCGCCTTCTTCAAAGACTTCTCCTTCTTCGGGGAGTTGAAAGTCAGCTATTTCTCTAAGCATCTTAACAACGAAGTCATTTACACCCATAGACCAGGTACCGTCTCCATTATCTGTAACCCATTCGTGAGTTTTTTGATAAAAGATATCGTCAGCTTTTCTAACTATATATCCTTGAATATCTAATTCTTCAACCATTTTTATGTTCACATTCCTATTTGTTATTTTATGAACTGATAACATTATTGCATGTTCAATATTTCTTAATAAATCGATCGATAATGCATCATAATTTGTTTAACAGAAATTTCGCTTATAATTGTCAAATACTCTGTACTGTTTAATTTATGAAAAAATGGAGGAGAAAAATTAACGAATTATGGCTTTATTCCGTATGCACATAAATTTCAATGGTGAAAATGAAGTATGCAGCTATTGCTACTCCAATGATTGTTAACAACATTACAATATACCATTGTATTTTTTGAGATTTGAGTGAAATGAATTTATTGCTTAAATCACCTAATACCACTCTGAACCCATTTAGCCCGTGATAAATGATTACTCCCACTAGAGCTA
>DAOWED010000210.1 GCA_030638685.1 Candidatus Heimdallarchaeota archaeon
ACCTCCATATCATAAATTAATTTCTCATCTACTGTTGTATAAAATAAAATTCCTCCATAAATATTAGCTACACAATAAAATACTAATGCAATGTAAAGCAATGCGGGATTATTTGGTGTCATTAAAGTAAAAATCCCTAACAGTCCAAATCCTATAAATGAACCAATAAGTGTGCCCTGTCCAATCATATAATCTTTTATACCGAAGGCTTCTGATCTTGCAGTATTACTTGATTTCTCAGAGACTATAACACTAAGCGGAATCCAATAAAAACCAGCCATTGAACCCAACAACATATTTCCTATTAATATACCAAAGTAAGAACTCTTGATTATTGATAAATATATTAGTAAATATGCTATGCCTCTTCCTACTGAACCAATGAGAATTAATAATTTTTTAGAGTAACGATCTGCTAAAGATCCTGCAATTGGTGCTGTAATGAAATAACCTGCCGTTGTAATTGAAAAAAGAAATCCCATCTCAGTACCAGTGGCATTTAGCTCTATACTAGCAATATATGGAATTATAAACTCGAAAAAGAAAAATCCTAAGCTATTGTATTTAATTATACTAATCATTTTAGAAAAATCAGGAGTGAACTTTTTCATTTTTAATTACCTTTGAAATTATTTATTACAACCATTTTTATGTTTTCTGGATCAGTTTTTGCAACACTTTATGAATAAGAAAAACTTCTTCTGCCCCTTCTGCAACCTTTAGAGCTTCTTTTTCAGAAAGATGAACCTTTGACCCGTCCTTTCTCGCAGTTGCTTCAACTAAAGCAAGGTCAACTCCTTCAAAAAAATCCTTGAGTTCTTCGAAATAACAAGTATCACCGCTGTAGGATACTGTTGTTTCCAGCTGCTTTACTTGGTAACCAAATGCTGGTATTTCAGGTAAAACTCCTTTCTTAGTTGATCCTGCATGATAAACTTTGAAAGGTTTAATAGTTAAATCGCCTAGCTGGAAGGTTTCCGAAGGTTTAAGTTCAATTAGCTCAATTTCAAAAGGAATGGTATCAGAGTAAGCTTTCTTGAAAGCTTCAATAATTAAAACTATTTCAATCACATTTGGAGGGCTGAGAATTATTAACTTTTCCACACGATTAAGCATTCTTGAAACTCCTAAAAGTGTCCAGAGACCACCCATATGATCATAGTGTCCATGAGAAAAAGCTATTGCGGAAAGTTTTCTAATCATAGATTGATTATGAGCTATTAAATCTCTTAACACTCCGCCTCCTGCGTCAAGAAGTAAGCCTACCTTCTCTGTTTCTACAACAATACTTGTTCCAACACCTGCTGAAGAATAAAGAACTTCAATCTTTAAATTCCCTTTAGTCCATGATAACAATGGTTCTGAAATTGATACTTCTTCTTCTCTTTTGGCTGAAAAAGAGTCGTTTAGGAGTTTCATTACTGGATACTAATTCATTCGGGATAAAAGTGTAATTATAATGTAATAGTAATGATGTATCTTGATTATTCTAATGAATATAGTGTAAGTTCTTAAAGTTTGTAAAAAACTATTAATAATCTAATCTTAGAAATAATGGTATGAACTCAGAAAAAATGGTAAAACAAGAAAAATTATTTTGGGATATTGCTGAAAATTTAAGTGCAGCAGTGTCAGGAAAAATGTTTGGAAAATTATGTATTAAAGTCAATGGGAAAGCTTTTGCATCTTATTTTCAAGAAGAAATGGTATTCAAATTATCAGGAGTAGATCATGAAACAGCTTTGAAATTAGATGGAGCGAAATTATGGGATACATCAGGGAAAAAGAGACCTATGAAGGAGGGGGTTCAAGTTCCTTTTGAATTTAAGACTAAATGGATGAAATTAGCTCAATCTGAGTTGAATTATGTTCAAAGTCAACAAAAGTAAAGAATTAGAAAAATTCATTACCACATTTTGAACTTAAATTATAATCGATACCATCTAACAAGACCGAAAGGCTGTGTTGTCTTCTCTCTATGGAAAGGAACTATAATAGCTGAAGTTTTATCTTCATTATAAGTTACTTTAATTGTGATTGTTATGTGTTCGTCTGTAGGAATAATGTATTCCTTAGAATCCTTCAGTGGATCAACACATTTGAAAATAGCAACTAGTCCTTCTTTCGGACGGATTAGCATTGGAAAAGTAGGTATTACATTTATTGAAGGATCTTCGGGTGAAAAGCTCGCAGAACCAACTTTTTGAGCTATTGATTTCATTTCAACTCTATCTTCTACTGGAAAAACTATATCTCCATTAGCTGTGTTGAGTATGAATTCTACATTTGAAACCACTCCTTGTTCAATTCCTTTGTTATAAAGTGGAACTGGAAAATAAAACGCTCGTCTTATTGGTGTGAAATTTTCAAGCATTAATCCGTAAGTTGAAACCTTTCCGGGGACAATTACTGCTCCTTTTCTCATCGTCAAAAAGTTAAAAACGGCTAAGGCAGCTGCTCCTACTCCTGGTGCCATCATTCCTAAAGATCTTGTATCAAAGTCGACCATAAAGCAAGATTATTCTTCTGTTATTTATAGTTTGTGTGAAAGAAATGAACTTTTGTTTATTTTTTTAGTAATCTTAGTGAATTTGCTACTGTTATTAGTGTTACTCCTACATCTGCAAAAACTGCTTCCCACATCGTTGCAAGTCCTACGATACCCAATCCCATTACTGCAACTTTTATTCCTATCGCCATAAAAATATTTTGCCAGACAATCTTTTTAGTTGCTTGCGCAATATCTATGGCCTTTACCAGTTGCTCTGGTTTATCTCCCATTAATACTACATCTGCTGCTTCTACCGCTGCATCTGATCCTAATCCTCCCATTGCTACTCCTATATCTGCCCTTGCTAATACTGGGGCGTCATTTATCCCATCTCCAACAAAAACAAGTGTCTCATTTTCTTTCTTTTCACTGAGTAATTCTTCAACCAGTTCCACTTTGTGCCATGGTAACAATTCTGAATAAATTTTATCTTCTTCAGTAAAACCTATTTCTTCCGCTACTTTCATTGCCACATCTTGGTGATCCCCTGTTAACATTACTAGTTTTATGTCCTTTTTCTTAAGATTGGAGACTACTTTTTTCATTCCTTTTTTTACCTGGTCTTCAATTATTAGGTATCCGGCATATTTTCGATCAATTGCTAAGTGAACTACTGTCCCTTTAATAGTGCATAGGTGGGGTTCGTGGACTATTCCTGCTTGATGTAAAATTCTATCATTGCCTACTATTAGTTCCTCTCCATCTATTTCCGTTATAACTCCTAAAGCATGTAATTCAGTATAAGATTCTATTTTTTTAGGTTTTAAATCTTGACCGTATAACCCTTTTATTGAAAGTGCAATTGGATGATTTGATTGTATTTCAGCTAAGGCTGCTTTTTCTAGTACTTCTTGTCTCGTAAAGGACCCATAAGGCGTAACTTTTGACACTTTAAACTTGCCATAAGTAATTGTTCCTGTTTTATCAAAGGCAACTATCTTTGTACTTGATAATGCCTCCAAATAACTTGATCCTTTAATTAATACTCCTTCAGTAGAACTTTTTCCTACCCCAGCAAAATACGAGAGGGGTACAGAAATTACTAATGCACATGGACATGAAATAACTAATAGTACTAACGCTCTATAAACCCATTTCGTTATTGGTTCACTTAGAATAAGTGGGGGAATAAAAGCAATCAACAACGCTGAAATAACTACGAATGGGACATAATAGCGAGCGAATTTTGTAATAAATAACTCTGTTTTAGCTTTTCTAGCAGATGTCATCTCTACTAGTCTAAGTATTTTTGAAACGGTTGATTCTTCAAATTCACTTTGTACTTCTATGTTGACAACTTGTGAAAGATTAATTACACCTGAGGGAATAACTTCCCCTTTTCCTATTTTTCTGGGGCGTGATTCCCCAGTTAGAGCAGAAGTATCCATCTGGGTTGTTCCTTTGATTATTTTACCATCCAATGGAACTCTTTCACCCACTTTAACAACTATTATTTCTCCAGGTTTTATTTTTCTAGGGTTAACAATTTCCTCATTTCCTTGTTCATCCAGCCTTGTTGCCTTATCCGGTCTGATTTTTAAAATGGCAGATATTTCTCTTCTTGATTTATTGACTGCAAGTTCTTGAAGATATTCTCCCAATGAATAAAATAGCATTACAGCTACTCCTTCACTTAATTCATTGATTGCAAAGGCTCCGACTGTTGCAAGTACCATTAGAAATTGCTCGTTTAGAAAGTTAGTATTGTGAAATATACTTAACGTTGCTTTTTTGATTACTTTGAAACCAACCAATAAGTATGCACTAAGATAAAGACCCCACTTAATTTGCCAGCCGTGAGCATCATTGATTGTTACTCCGAGAATTAGGAGCACAAAAGAAACTATTATGAGTGCTAATTTTCTATTCAACCAAGCATAACCCGTTTTTGATTGTTCATTATCTGATCCAAAATCATCTTTTAGAACTGCTCTTACATTTGGATCTATTTTCTTGATCATCTGGTTAAGCTCTTCTACATCTTCATGGTTTGTTATTAATGTGTTAGTTGTGAAATTAACTAATGCACAAGTTTTTCCATCCGGTCTAGCATTCAATGTTTCTTCAAGATTTATCGCACAATCAGCACAATCCATCCCTTCTAGCTTATACCGGTAACCATACTTGTCTGACATTTTTAAACCTCGGTTATCTTAGTCGCAGTCTTCCTCACATACATGTGCTTGTGCTTCATTGATTATGTCGAAGACATGTTTATCAGCTATTGAATAATAGATTTCTTTTCCATCCCTTCTATCTCTTACCAAATCTTGGTTTTTCAAGTGGCTTAATTGATGTGAAACTGCTGAAATTGATAATCCTACTACCCCTGATATATCATAAACACATAATTCTTTATCGAGAAGTGATAGAAGCATCTTTAGTCTATTCTCATTTCCCATTGCTTTGAAAAGATCAGCAACCATTTTTGGTTTTCTACTTTCTATTTTTTCCTGTAGTTTTCTTACCTCAGTTTCGTTCAACTTTATTAGTTTTAGACCAATATTGCTCATAATTCCACTTTTCCTTATCCTTTCTTTATTTTATTAGGTAAATAGTTAACATATTTGATCATTTTAGCAAATGTTCAAATGATAAATCATTCAAAGTAATATAAAGATATCGAATGAAGAAATAAGAACTTGAGCTTGACTTAGGAAATGGTTTATTAATACTTAAACTGAAATGAGATATGAAAAATCGGCTGAGAAAAACGGGTGTAAACATTGGTCCAATTGCTTTGGGAATTGAACATTTTGTAAAAGGGATACGAAAAGGAGAGTTAACAAGAGAAGAAAACACAATTGAAATAATAGAAACGGCTCTTAAGTTAGGAATAACTCATTTTGACTTAGTTTTTAATATGCCATACTTTTTTGATACTTTTGGAGAAGTGATAGCTAAAAAGAGGTCGAAAGTAACTTTTTCAGCTCATTTGGGTACGGTTTACAGTGAAAAAACAGGTAAGGTCAAATATACTCGAGCTATTCAACCAATAAAAAAGACTTTTGAGGACTTACTTGAGAGAATAGGAACAGATTATGTAGATATTGCAATGATACAGTATCTACGAAATGAAGAAGATTATGCTAAAATAATTCAAACTGACGGCTTGAAAGATTATGTGAACGAATTAAAGGAACAAGGAGTGGCTAAAGCGATAGGAATAAGTGGACATGACTATGAGCTATTATCAAAATACATTGATGATTACCCCGTCGATGTAATCATGACAATAATCAACTTTGCAACTGCAGAAGATCAATCGCTTAAGAAATTATTATTAAAATGTAAAGAAAGAGGTATTGCTGTAATTGCCATTAAAGCGTTGTTAAAAGGGAAAGTATTCTCCACAAGAAAGGAAAATTATTCTGCTTACTTCTGCGGAGGAAAGAAATTCTCACTCAAACTTAACATTCCAGCCACAGCAAAACAATGTTTAAAGTTAGCATTGTCACTAGGAGCTGATACAGTAGTCTTTGGAGTAAAAACAGCCAGAGAATTAGAAGAAAATATCAAATCTTTTCATTCAGATGAGGAAAGTGAAATAAGTTCTATTCAAAGGCAATTTTCTGAAATTATTTATTAGGGATCTAATATCTGTTAGCCAAGAAAAACAAAATTACAAAAAATTATTTTCCATTTTTTATTTTTTCTTTGCCATCAAAGAGAAAGTTAGTGGTACTTTTGCTCCTTTAAAGTCATCAGGATAAGTATACATGCCACTTTTCTTTAGTTTCAGCCACGGGAATTGTTGCCAGCAGATCTCTTCATGTTCATTGAAGAATTCTATCTCAAGCCCTGTATCAATTAGAGAATTGATAATTTCTCCTATGGAATGATTCCAGCCATATTCAGTTTTATTCTCAAGTTTGGCGTCCGGATTTGCATAGGATCCATCCTCTTCAAATTTGTGAGGTTTTTCTTGTTTAAAATAATCATACATTACCTCAAGTTTTGGTTCCTTAATTTCATCATTGAAAATATTACCAATAGGATGTGCTTCTGCAATATAAAAAGTTCCTCCTGGTTTCAGAAAATGGGAGATCACCTTTCCCCAAGAAATAAGATCGGGTAGCCAGTAGAGTACTCCATAACTAGTAAATACGATATCAAATTTCTCATCATCCATATTTTCTATTAGTGAAGACATATCTGAGACAACGAATTCTGCATCCACATCAATCTCTTTTGCCAATTGTTGTGCTTTTAAGATAGCTTTTTCAGAGAAATCAATACCCGTAACTTTGGCACCTAATCTTGCCCATGACAGTGAATCCAAGCCAAAATGACACTGAAGATGTAGCATTGATTTACCATTTACATCAACTAATTCTTTTAATTCAAGCTCTTTAAGCAAATTTTTCCCCTCTAGAAAACCCTTAACATCATAATCTGAATCTGAGAAGTGAAGTTCTGCAAGTTCATCCCAACGTTTCCTATTTGCCTCAATTGCATAATCAAATTTCATGTTTTCTAATTAAAAAGTAAGAATTTAAATATTATTTTCGTAAACACTCGCAAAAAATAATTATTTGGGACTTGTGACAAAGGAGTACTTGATTCAAGTAAAAATGAGTTATTTTTTTGTCTAAATGAATACAAAATATCAAAAGCTAAAGAAATTCAATTCTTAATCAGTTTTCAAATGTTGCTATTTTTCCGTTTAATACTCTTAAAATAAGTTTTTAACCAAATCTAATCCTCTATTTTCCCTTTACTAACTCTTCTTTAAGTTCTAATATGGCTTGGGTCAAGTGATTTAATCCGTAAAGACCTATGCTAATTAACATGGCGATTGCAGAAAGTAATGAACTTACCCATTCTCCTTGAATTGATAGTACGAGAGTAAGTGCCATAAAAAAGAAAATAAATAAATAATACAGAATATTATCGCCGTATATATCTTTATTTTTTGTTCCAGACATAAAATTAAACGGTTTTTCTAGTTTATAAAGTTTTATGAAGAAATAGCCCTGATACTGATTGGTCTGATACTTTCGCAGGTACTTTTGCGTTAGATATACTCTAGAATGACAATCAAAGGAATTTTTAGTGAGCATTTATCTAGTTATAAAATATTAATTAATCACATCTAGCAAAAAGATATTTTGGTGGTCTTGGACTACTTAAATTAACATTAAATTGTTCTTCATACCATGAAGTATTGAAAGTTCCTTTGAGACGTTTGTTATCAATCCATCTCTTCCAGTTAGTCCAACCATAGATTTCCGCATAGAAACCTACTGCTTCATTTACTTTGTCAATTGTATCAGAAATATCTATTTTAATTACTGGTAAAGGTGATTCTTCTACATGGTAGTGAAAGACTGTTACTGCTTCTCTATGAGGCTCCAATGGTTCAACTACTTTAGCTATTCTAGCATAAGTAACTGCATCGATGACAATTTGGGCAGTATTTCTATGATCTGGATGATTAGTAAAAACATCCCAAGTCATTATAGCATCAGGTTTTAACTCACAATAGATTTTGGCTAGTTCAACAGCAAGATCTCGTTTTACTTCTATCTTGGTGTCTCCCCAATCAAGAAATCTTACCTCTTCAGCTTCAACAATCTTACTAATTTTATTAGCATGTCTAATTCTTTCTTGTTTAATTTCATCAGTAGACATACCGGGTAACATGGTGGTTGACTCACCATAAGTAGTCCATATCATATGAACTTTATCCCCTCTTTGAGAATGGTTAGCCAATGTTCCAATACAACCGAGTTCATCGTCAGGGTGAGGAAAAATTGCTAAAATAGTGCTTGGTTTATCATCCATGAGACTTTAATCTTTTGAACTTATATTATCTTTTCTAAAGTTTAAGAAACCATTAAAAGCCTATTTTGGTTGACAGAGATACTATAATGAAACTAATTTAGGTTAGTCCAATAAATGGCAAGGCAAGACTTCCCAAAGCCGAAACTTTAGGTAAGTAATTTTTTATGAACCAGTTAAATGATTTGGTAAATTTCATTTCAAAGCTTTTGCCAAAAATTTTAGCTGTCCCCTCTTCTTGTGCTTGTATGGTTACAACTCTGTAGCCGAATCCATTGGATTGAATTCTAAACCAGACAGCATCTCCAACTTGCAACAAGTCAGATAGAATACTAAGAACATCTTCTCCTTTTGTACTGAGTAATTGTGGTTTCTTTTCCGGGAGAGGATCTGTCAATCCGTCTAGTTTAATATTGACACTCTGTTTATGAGGATGCATAGTATTAATATCTGAATTAAGCCAAACCTTGAATACTCTATCTTTCTTATTTGTTAGGTTCAACAAGAAAGCAATTCTCCCCGCTGATTCTTTTATTGATCCTTGATTTGATTTACCCGAAACGGTGTAGAACAAATCTTTACTGCTAAATTGTTCATAATTGTCTGTTAGGTTTATGAGTAATCGATCAA
>DAOWED010000148.1 GCA_030638685.1 Candidatus Heimdallarchaeota archaeon
AGAAAAACATCTTGTTCAACTACTGCCATTTGACCTCGTAAAGCATTGATTGACCAATCATTGATATCTACTCCATCAATTGTAATACTTCCTGATTGGGGAAGGTATAGCCTTGCTAGTAATTTAGTAATGGTTGATTTTCCAGAACCAGTCATTCCAACCAAAGCTACTGTTTGGCCTGGTTTAACAGTGAAATTAATATTTTGGAGAACTGGTAAATCTTTGCTGTAGCCAAAGGTCATATCTTTAAACTCTATTTCTCCCTTTATTTTCTCAGAGTAACCATCTGGATTATCATCAATTAAGCTTTCTCCTACCATTAATTCCAAGATCCTATTGGCAGAAGCGATACCCATTGTCAAAACAGTTATTGCAAAAATATTCAGAAAAGTAGGCATTCTTAGTAATTGCATAAGTAAAATGAAAGAAATAACTTCTCCAAGGTTAATTATACCATCATTATAAAGAATTATTGAGTGATAGATTGCCATTGCAGTTGCTACTCCAAGAATAATGGTAGGATAATACTTTGCTTGAATTTCTCCAATCTTTACCCTTGCTTCTTTAAAACTTTCAATATTTTTTTCAAAGATCTTTCTTTCCTTTTCCTCTTGAGCAGCTCCTCTAACAACATGCATTCCTCCAAGTACTTCATTCAATCTAGCAGTAACTTGTGAAGCTGCGACTCTTGATTTATGAGCCCATGGAGTAAGTTGAGCATTATACCACCTTAAAACTATAATAAAAATAATCATGTATACTATTGGAATAATTAAAAGCTGAGGGTTAATTATCCCGATGAAAATTAATGGAATGATAGTGCCCATAATTGAGGCAAAAACAAGGTTAAAACCGGGGTTAATCATAAAGTTAAGCTGACGAACATCAGTTGCAGCTCTTGTCATTAAATCACCAATTCTCTGTTTATCATGAAAAGAAAGACTTTTACCGATAAGAGAAGAGTAAAGTTCGTCTCGGGTATCTCTTTCAAGTCTTTGACTGATAAACTCCGTTGAGAAATTTCGCAGAAGAGTAATTATTCCAGCACCTACTCCTATTACTAGTATAATTAAACTCTGTTTTGTTAAATAGCTAGTAGTTAAACTTCCCTCATCATACTCTTTGAAGATATCACCTATCAATCCGGGTATGATTGCTTGTGTTAGACTTGCCCCAATTGTGAATAGGATTACTATCGACAAAAAGAACTTGTGCATTTTCATATGTGAAAGAATCCACTTAATTGCACTTGATCTATTAGTGTTATACTCTCTTCTTGGTTTAAATTCTGATGCTTGTTTAACTGTGCTAGCCATAAAATTACTTCCAGATATTCATATAATTAGTTTTTTATTAGTCAACTTTTTTTTAATTGTAATAATCGGTTGAGATATACTATTCTTCACTTTCAAGGTAAGTAGCGGATTCAAGAGGCAGAGTAGAGAAATCTTCTCCATTACTTGCTTTAATATGGTTAATAACAAGTAGAATAACAAAAGGATAAAGAAAAGCTAATATGAGTTCAACAAAAATAGACAAAAGAAATGGAGCTTTGTCGCTTGTTGTTTCCCAGAGAATACCACCAATTATAGGTCCAACAATTGCCCCTAAATTACTAATTCCTCCTTGAATCCCAAAGAGAGAACCTCTCCTTTTTCTAGATATTTGACTGATGATCTTAGATAGAACAAGGCCAGCTGATGAAACAATGGTTGCATCGACAATGAAAAGCAATGAAAATTGCCAGATTTCAGTCGAACTGATTAAAAGCCAAGTTGTAAGACTCCCTAATGCACTAGTTACAGCTAACCATATTCGTGGATTATATTTATCAGCTAGTTTACCTATTTTTGGAGCTAGCATCATTGACAAAATACCTCCCGGAACGTAAGCCAGTGACATTAACATTATATCCTCAGTTATATTTTTTAGAAGAAAAACTTCCAAGAATGGAGCCACCAATGACCCGATCAAGTTTTCAACAAATAAAACTGCTAAAATAATGATGAAACCAATTAGTAATTGGCGTTCAAGAGGTAAATGATTATTCTTCAAACCAGATTTTTCTTCTTCTGCTTGTTCAGCATCATCTTCTATATCAATTAATGTAACTGTGGGAATTAGTTTATACACTTTAATACCCGCATAAATATTTGCTACCCCATAAAGTAGGATCTGCGAATACATTACCTCTACTGGCATTGCAGTTTCGCTAGCCCAACCTAGAATAAAGAATCCTATAAATGACCCCATCATTACACCAATTCCCATCTGCTGCGAGAAAACACCAAAAGCTTCTGACCTGTATCTATATTCTGTTGCATCAGAAATAATAGAGCGAAGTGGAACCCAGAAAAAACCAGCTCCTACGCCAAGGATAAAAGTACCAACAAACATTAAAACAAAATTATTCACAACTACAGCAAAATAAATGAATAAATAGGCAAGGAAACGACCAATTGAACCACCGAAAATTAATTTTCTTCTTCTTTCTCTTTTATCTGAAAGAAAACCAGCTATTGGAGAACTAATTGAGGATCCAAGTATAGTTAACGAAAATAATACACCCATCTCGAACCCGTCTGCATTAAGTTCTTTATAGGAAATAATTGGAGTAATAAATGAAATAAAGAAAAAACCGAATGAAGAATATCTAAGTTGTTTAATCACTTGCATAAGTTTTTTGTCAACATGAGCCATTTCTATCCTCTTTATTCTTCTTAGTATCCCTCTTATCAATTACATTTATTAATATTACCACCAAGGTGGTAATTAGGTTACATTATCACTAAGGGGTGAAGGGATGAAGTTTAGAAAGAAAACAGCTTCTCAAAATGAGAATCAGACCAACAAAACTTCAAACAAATTAGAAAAACTAACCTAAAATTGACAAGCCGGGATAAAGAGGAAATTGTTTAGTCAATTCCAAAATGGTTGATTTAACCTTTTTGGCTACTTCAAGGTCTCCTTTACTATTGATAACATCAGCTAATCCTTTAGCAATTACACCCATTTCAGATTCTTTCATACCTCGACTGGTAATAGCAGGAGTACCAAGTCTAATACCTGAGGGGTTAAAGGGAGAAGCTGGATCATAAGGAACAGTATTTTTGTTAACAGTAATAGCAGCTTCATCTAAAGCATTTTGAATTAATTTTCCTTCACCTGTTAAACCGTGAGGACGCATATCAATTAAAATAAGATGATTATCAGTGCCATTAGTAACTAGTTTAATACCATGAGACATTAATTCATCAGCTAAGGTTTTAGCATTCTTAACAATTTGATGAGCATAGGTCTTAAATTCAGGTTTAAGAGCGTCATTAAAAGCAACTGCTTTTGCAGCATTAACATTATCATGAGGACCCCCTTGAAGACCTGGGAAAACAG
Source organism: Candidatus Heimdallarchaeota archaeon (assembly GCA_030638685.1). Classification (GTDB taxonomy): domain Archaea; phylum Asgardarchaeota; class Heimdallarchaeia; order Heimdallarchaeales; family DAOWED01; genus DAOWED01. The sequence continues at coordinate 3,391 of DAOWED010000148.1, forward strand.
CTGAATCAATTAATTGTGCAAGATTTTTCTTAGAATCAGGATGATATAAATCATGTAATCGATCCTCAAGTTTTGTCAAAATGATGGCTCCTCTTGGACCTCTAAGGCTTTTATGAGTGGTAGTTGTAACAACATCAGCATATGGAACGGGGTTTTGATGGGCTCCTCCAACAACTAAACCAGCTATATGAGAGATATCGGCCAGATGATAAGCGTCTACTTCTTCAGCTATTTCTTGAAAGGCTTTGAAATCAATTGCTCGAGAGTAAGCAGTTAAACCGGAAATGATCATTTTTGGTTTTTCTTGGATAGCTAATTTCCTAACAACATCCATATCTATCATTTCTGTTTCCTTATCAACATCATAACTAATGCAAGTGTAGTTTTTGCCAGAAAAGTTAACATGACTTCCATGAGTTAAATGTCCACCAGAAGTAAGATTGAAACCTAAGAAGTTGTCTTTAAGGTTAAGCAAAGCAAAAAAGACTGCTTGGTTTGCGGGAGAGCCAGAGTAAGGTTGAACGTTAGCATGTTCAGCTCCAAATAATTCTTTAGCTCGTTCAATAGCTAATATCTCAACTTCGTCAACTATTTCATTACCACCATAATATCTCTTTTTAGGATAACCTTCAGAATATTTATTGGTAAAGATGCTACCCGTTGCTTGTAAAACAGCTTTAGTAGTATAGTTTTCGCTAGGAATCAGTTCAACACCCTCTTCTTGACGTTTAAGCTCTCTTAAAATGGCGTCAGCAATAATAGGGTCAGAGTCAGATAGGTTGTTCATTAAAGACATATTGTTCCACGATTAAATAATAAGCAAGTGTTTTTTTATGTATTCATTTTGGAAAAAAACATCAAAATAAGAAACAACCTACTTAATTATGAAGACTAGAAACATTTAAAGAGGTAGTAAGTACAAAAACGTTAATGATATCATCAGCTCTGAGCCGATTTACTGTACTTGGATTGATCTTTTGTCTGATGATACAGATACCTTCTGGAGAGGCAGCTACCTCCTTGGAACTTTATGAACCTACTGAAATTTTTACCAGATCAGTTATATTAACCTGGTCAGAATCGAACGATTGGACATTCGAGAAGTATGAACTTTTCCAGAAAGAAGCAAGTAGTAACACCTATGTCTCAATAGCATCAATTCTGGAGAAAGAAAATTGTACATATACTGTAACGGGATTAGAACCTACTACAAGATATTATTTTTTTGTTAGAGATGTGGATGCATTAGGACATAAAGATTCTAACATTATTTCAGTAACCACAGCTATTTTAGAAGACCAAGATAAAGATGGTCTAGCTGATGTTGAAGAGGAGAGCTTGGGAACAAACGTTACCAATCCCGATACTGATGGGGATCAATGTTATGATGGTTGGGAAGTGGATATGGGGCTTGATCCATTAAATCCTCTAGATGGTTATTATGACAACGATGGTGATGGGTTACTTAATTATCAAGAGTTTGGCTATCATACCGATCCATTTGACAAGGATACTGATGGAGATGGCTATTCTGATGGGGACGAAATTGATTTCGGCTCTGATCCGAATGATCGTTGGTCAAATAAACTAATTAAGAGATTAATAATCATAGGTATCACAGTTCTAATAGCAGCTGTAGTAACTCTTGGCGTTTTTATCTACATTAAAAAGAGACCAAAAGTAAGTAAATCAACTGAATTGGCACCGTTAATGAAATTGAATTCTCTAAATTTCCCACAAACATTTCGTAAGCTTGAGGAAGGTTTCGTAAAATACAATAAACTACTTTTAGAAGATGAATTACAAAAGAGACAGCCTCATTTGAAATCAACACCCTATGAGATTTATGAAAAAATAGATGAACCAATACCTGAAATCGAAGAACAAGGACCATTAGTAACAATAGAACCTATTGAATCGATAGAAGTAGAGGAAAAAGCAACACAAAGTGAACAATCAAAATCTTACCAAGAAACTGTAGTAATATCTACTGAAAGTTATGAAATATTTAATGAACTAAATGGAGTGATGGTTAGGATACTGATCTTACTTCTGTTTGAGTTACCTATCTCATTACCTAATCAAGTAATAGTTGAAAGGTTAAATCTTTCACCGGTTAAAGTTTCAAGGTCGTTAAAGAAGCTGGAAAAATTGGGGTTAGTAATTAGTACAACTGATGTGGTTGATACTAGATTAAAGATCAATAGATTAGTAGGAAAAGGAACTAACATTCTACACAATCTCTATCAGATGTTAAATAGTTATTATTATTGAAACCATTCAAAAAATTACAATAATCAGTTGAAAAGATTTCACTCATTTGGTAAAACCTTAGTAGAACTAATTACTCCTTCTCCTATCTTACCATTCACTCTTATAACTAGTTCTTCCTCAAAACTCAAATGTTTAAGGTATTTAGTTTCTTCTTTTGCTATTTGATTGTCTAGCCATTCCCAATTAATCTTTGCTTCTTTATCTCCATATGGAATTGTAAAATAACCCATTCCTGTTGAAGTAACATTGACAAAGAAATGCATTCCTTGAGATGGATCCACCTTAAAATCAGCTAATCCTGCTTCTATTAGCACTTTGGCGTAGTAGATGTCACTCCAATCAACTGGTATTCCTAAGAAGCGATCTCTTGTTCCCCATCTTCCTGGACCAATTAGCACATATGATTTATCTTCATCTGATAGTTTACTATTTATTTCAGCTATTTCTTTTTTTATCTCTAACGTTTCTGTTGAGTTGAACGCTTCTCTTTTTACATAAACAATATCTTTTATTCCTTTCATTACTCCATTTCCCAAAGCTTTGTCTGAGTAAATAAAAGCCTCTTCTTTGAAAGATTCTATTTCTACTTCCTGTCTATCTGTTTCTGAAATGAGTGGTCTCATCTGTAGAATCTTAAATTCAGGAACTTGTCGATTTGTAGTAACTACTGCAAATTCTATTTCTACAGGACAAGCGAAGCTTTCTTGACCGAGCTGTAACAAGTCCTCAAGGATTGAACATAATGGAAATCTATTCTGTTTCAAGATAGGTGCAAAAGTGAGTACTTTTGGTCCTTGTATAGTTGTTCTGTTTACTATTCTTTCATTTTGAATGTCGTATGTGCTTGTTTGTAAAGTAGTTGTTCCATCTTCATGAGCTACTGTATGGGGGTAAGTTTCTAAAGTAATATTTTCTCCTTCAATTAAATCCGGGTGGTTTTCATTGATTCTAAGGGCAAAAAATTCACTTTGAGTATTTTTCAATGTGTCCTCCAAAGTACTAATCTGGGGAAGAATTTTAGGGTATTTCGGGCAAAATCGAAGTGATGATCCTCCCTCAACAATCATTGCTCCTAAACCGAGGGCAACATAAGTTATTCCATCCTCTGGTTTCATATATGAAATTGGATAATAATTATATGATTGAGCTACTCCAGAAAAATCAGGATAAAATCGTTCTTCAAATTGCTGACCGATCACTTTCTGGATGACTATAGCCATTTTTTCAACCTCGATTTTTTGACCTATTTTTCTAATATAGTTTTTGGCTAATCTTGAAACCGTTGAAGCATAAACTAGTTTAACAGCTTTTTCAAGCTGTTTATACCTTTCTTTGCTTTTTGATCCATTGTTAGGTAACATATATGTTGCGTAGATGCCTGCAAAAGGCTGAAATTGAGAATCTTCTAATAAACTAGATGAGCGAACAGCTAAAGGTTCTGTGTGCAGATCTGCGATATGTTTTAATGCAATTTCTAATTCATCAGGGAGGGATTTTGAGAGAAAAATCTCTTTCATTTGTCTATCTGATATATCTTGTAGGATAATATCAAACAATTCATTTTCTTCGATGAATTGGTCATATAATCCAGTTCCAATGACAATAGTATTAGGAATACTAATCTCAATACCGAGGTATTTCTCCTCCAAATTTTCTGATGAAAGAATAGCACTAACAAAAGCTAAACCTCTTCCCTTACCTCCAAGAGAACCTTCACCTATTCTAACAAAAGGAGTGTCTAATTCATAATGTTTGACTGAAAAATGAGCAATAATTCCTCTCTTCATTTCATATCTAGACTTGTAGAAAAACTCTTTCAAGAAACTCCTGATTTCTTCTGCTCCTTGAAAATCAGTGACTTTTAATGGCTTGAGAATAGAAGCAAGCTGATGCTCTCCTCTCGCAAGTAACCAGTTGGAAAAATGGTTTCTCACGCCATGGTAAAGAATTGATTCAGCTGGAACTGTTTCTAGTATTTTCTCAAATTTAACCATACTTTCTGCTCTAGCAACCTCTGTTCCATCAGGTAGACAAAAACTAAAATATCCAAAACCAAGATACTTTTTCATGAATTTTTTGAGACCCTTAATTAAATCAGGTGACACCTTATGCAAGAAGAAAGAGTTTGCTCCTTTAGCTCTTTCCTTATTTTTCAAATTACTTGATTGTAAAAGTGTTGGGAGAAAGGGATTATCTTTATGAACAATATTTATAAAATCTATTCCTGCATCAAGGTCAGTTTCTCCTTCTCTAGGGTATCGAACATCAGTTATTACCCCTAAGATATTATCTTTGTATTTTTGATAATATTCCATTCCTTCCTCAAAGGTTGTTGCTAAAATAATCTTGGGTCTTGCTCTCATCTGAAGAAGCTGATGATATCTATTTAGTCCTTCATCCATTAGCTCTTGGGTTTGATGAACTACTTCACTATAAATTGCTGGTAAAAAGAGAGAATAATACTGAATTGAGTCTTCAATAACAAGTATGACTCTGACCATACCAATTGTGGTGTCTCTTTTGAGATTCATCTGATCTTCTACCAGTTTAATGATTGCTACAAAAATAGTAGAATCACCATTCCAAACAAAAACTCTATCTATCCCTTCTTGATCATCAAATAAAGGAATATGTGATAACTCTGAATAATTGGTTAACAAAAGAATGACCGGTAAGTTAGGTCTTTTTTCTTTGACTTCTGAACCAAAACTAAAAGGGTCGCTGTCAACAATCCTTCTCATAGTAATTACTAAATCAAAATCCATCTTATCAATTGCATCTAAAGCATCAGAGGGGGTAGAAACTCGAGTAATTCTAGGGGGAGAGCTAAGTTGAAGCTCACCATACTGTCTGAAAATTTGTTCTGTTAAATGACCATCTTCTTCTAGAATAAAGTCATCGTAGAACGATGAAACTAACAAGACTTCATTAACCCTTTTTTTCATAAGATCATAAAAAGCATGAAATCTATTTCGATAGTCAGAAGGAAAGCTGGGTATTAACTCGTCAGTTTCCTTCTGTTGAGAGCTCATATATTAAAAACGACCTTATAGATTATAAGTTTTAGCAAAAATGATTTAACAAAATAAAGATATATCAAAATAAGTAGGTAGTTACAATGATTATAAACGAGATTTCCAAAAGTGATAATGAAAGTCTGAGAGACTGCCGGTTATTATACCAAGATAATTACCTAGAAAACCTAGTTCTCATGGGTGATTTATATGACCCCTGTCTTAAGCTAACTCAAGTTTATGCTGTATATGATGATCTTGAAAATATAATTGCATGTTTTACTGTTTTTGACGGATTCAAGCATCCATCAGTTGTTCTACCTTATAATCTCCCAAAAGTAATTTTTTCAATGATAATGAACTTCCTTCAAGAAAATTTTTCCGAATCTTTCGGTTTAGTTTCGTTTGACATTTCAGAAAAACAGTTGACTGAATTTTTTACTGTAGAAGAACAACTCTTTGAATATTGTCTGATAATTGAAAGCATTTCTGATTTAAAATATACTCAAAATGTTACTTCAAAGAAATCTACCCCAAGCGATTTTTCAAAGATAAATGATTTTTATCAGCTAATGAATACTTATGCTTGGCATCCCAGTCAGCTTGAAAGTGGTTTTTACTTCTTCATTGAAGATTCAAAAGAAATTATTGCTTGTGGTGGAACTCATCTTGAAACTCCTGATCTTGCTCAACTAGGTAACATATTCGTTCATGAAAAACATCGAAGAAAAGGCTATGGCTCAGTTATTACTGCTCATGTAACTCGGGAGATATTGCAAACAAAGAAAGTTGCTTCTCTCTTTGTTTTACAAGATAATCTTTCAGCTATTTCTATCTACAAACAATTAGGTTTTAGAATTTTCAAACCGGTTTCCATTTTTTCGCTTAGTAAGCTTAACCAATAATAGGCTGTTTCTCTAGCTTGTTTTTGCAACCTTAACACTTTATATTATATTTCTGTAAATTACTTTCAGTATAATGAAATACTTTTTATATGTAAATGAATTACATTAATAAGAAGTAAATATCATTAGAGGAAAAAAAATGCAAGTATCAGAGTATAAAGACCCGAAATTCGAAGGAAAGGTAAGAGAATTAACCAATTCAAGTGAAGACTGCAAGAAATTAGCTGCACTGTTTAACACATTTGATCCCGTTTGGCCTACCGGTTTTACCGGAGGAAAGCCATATGATGAGAAAAGAGCAAAAGAGTATATTGATAGACAAGCAGCAATAATTCTATTAATCACAGAGACACCAGATGGAGAGTTTGGAGGTTACTGTTCACTTTATGAACGAAAATCAGAGCCAGGAGTGAGCTATGTATCAATTTTAGGGGCAAATCCAGCATTACATGGAAAAAAGCATGGAAAGAATCTTCTGATAAAAGCGATAGAGACAGCTATGGAGAAAGGATATGATAGAGTAGATCTTCATACTTGGTCCTCTAATATGGAAGCGGTACCGTTATACAAGAAGACAGGATATTTCTGGGTACCTGAGACAAGCGTCTATATGCAAGATTTCATACCAAAGATAGTAAAGGAGAAATTTCTAGAACCATTTTTTAAGAAATGTGATTATGGCTGGTATAATACTCAAGTAAGGGAGTTATCGCAAACAACTGATGATATAACTGAGAATGGAATGAAAGTATTCCCCTATGAATTTAGTTTTGAAGAAGATAAAGTGAGAATATCAATTGATAGATTCTCAAGAGACATTACGGGCATGGAAAAAGAAGTAGAGGGTGTAAGATTAAGAATTAATGCATTTACAGAC
>DAOWED010000081.1 GCA_030638685.1 Candidatus Heimdallarchaeota archaeon
GATTTGAATTAATGGTTTAAATTCTTTAACGTGAATGATATTCGCTGAATTAACAAAATCCCAGTAAGATTCAATTAGAGCATTTCTTCCCTCTATTCTTTCTCGGGGAGTTGGACCAATAAAGACTATCTCTTCATGAAAAAAGTCAGCTAAAGCATCGGGGTTTTTCTCCGTTCCCCATACTTGATTAATTTTCTGAATAAAAGTCCAGACTTCATCTTTTACATCACTATTAGTCATAAAAGAAATAACCAGTTAAACATTGATAAAAATTTCGAACAAAAGATACTATTAAAGATAATTTTGAACGATTTAACATTGAAAAAGAATATGATAACTAGAATTATAATTTTAAATTAACTTCAAAGTCCTAAGCATCGGCTTCTCCCCCGGTAAAGATCCTGAAAAAGATAAGGAGACAATTAAGTCCTTGAATCAAGCAGGAGTAAATTGGTGGCTTGAAAGTATAGGTTGGAGAGGTTCTTTTCAAGAAACGAAAGACCTCATTTCTCAAGGTCCTCCTCAACTCTAGATTTCATTCTAATAATCTTTTTCATAGATTATTAGGTGTTTACTCTATTTCTTGTTACATCCACTAGTTCCAGTTTTCTAACATGTCTTACTGCGGCCCATATGCCTATGAAGCTTGCCACTAAGCCAGTAGCTATCGTTATCAAGAAACTTGAGAGGTTTATCTTTGTTTGGATATACATCATTTCTTCAACAATAGTGTTAAACCATCTTACACCTAAATAACCAATAGGAATTGCTGCTAGAGAACCAAGAAAAGCAATAATCAATCCTTGAGCTCCTATTACTTTGTAGAGCGTTCTTTTCTTAGCTCCTAGTGTTCTAAAGTTCACAAATTCCATTTCTCGAGACATTACATCCATCACTACTGTGTTAAATGAGAATAACGCTACTACTAGTAAACCAACAAAGATTACTATAAAGATAATTCCTATTACTGCTTGCATCATAGTCATAAAAGCATCATAGATTTCACTTTTGACGATCAAGAAAGCAACTGGTAAACCACTTTCTAATATCTCAACTTTAGCTAAATTAACATCAGAAACTTCAACTAATGCCCCTGTTGACAGTCCTTCTAATCCGAGTAGTTCTTGAGCTGTTTCATAGTGGAGGAATGCTGTTTGATCCATTAATTCTTGTAGAATTCCTCCTACTTCGAATGTTGTATCACCAATTTCTACTTCTGAACCTTTTTCCACATCAAGGAATTTGGCAAGGATTGATCCAAGATAAATATAATTGCCTGGCTCTATTACTGAATCGTCTTTCATATTGAAACTTCTGAGCGTTGGATTATCATAGCCATAAACTTCAGTTGATCGCGTTTTATTCGTTTCCGGTACTGAAATTTGGACATAACCGTTTACAAAGGTTTCTGCTTTAATTACTTGATCCAGCTCTAGTAACCCCTCATTTAACTCCGTTTGATTAATCGGATTGACTAAATATACAGAAATATCTTGCTTTTCAATATCATTGTAGTAATAGTCCATCTGATGCATGAAAGAATTCACAAAGCCAAGTGATCCGAAAACGATCAGCATTGAAAGCCCGTATGTTATAAAAGTCAGTAATGAACGTCTTTTGTTTCTCATTATTCCTCTTATTGGAATTCTAATAGCTAATGATTTAAATCCTGGAACTTTGGTTAATACTCTTTCTGGTAAAGGCTTTTTGGTGTAAACCTGTTGCACATAAGCTGAAGACATTGCCTCTCTTGGAGTAATACTTGCTGCTTTTAATGCACTTAAGAAACTCACAACAACTGTAATAAGTAAGCCTACTCCAATTGCTATTCCAAAATAAGGTAATGCTCCACCATAGTCAGTATCTGTTATCGGTAATTGCAAGATATCAGTATATGCATGCATAAACTCATATGATAATAATAAAGCAAAAATTACTCCTACAACAGATGAAATTACTCCTAATAAGGTTCCAAATTTAACATAATGAAAAACAATTTTCCATTTGTTTCCGCCCAAAGAAGACATTACTCCAATATAGTTTCTCTGGCTTTCAACAACTTTGCTGATTGTATCATAGAGCACGAAAATTGCTATAATTAGAACCATTAGTCCGAAAATGATAGACATATCATCCATGAAACCTACATCTGCATTTTTCATGTATGTGTCAGGTTCATCTTCTTTCTTCGTTGCTGAGACGATTGTATTTTCTGTTTGATACTCGTCAATTATTGAATTAATAGTTGTGTCAATTAGCTCTTTATTTTCAACTTTGACAAGTAATTCATTGAATACATCTCCAAAACCAAAAAGAGCCTGTGTCTGCTTAATCGGCATCCAAACGGCTCCTAGATTCTCCCAATCAGGTAACATAGTTAACCTATTTGTAACATAAGTATATTCCGGAGACCAAATAATACCTACGATAGTATATTCAACAAATCCTTCTCCACTAAATATTTCAATTGTATCACCTAGATCAAGGTCTTGAGCTTTTGCAAAATGTGTTTCTACCAATACTTCTGTAGCGTTATCTGAAGTGAAGTACTCCCCTTTCTGCATATAAACATCGTTAACTATTGGTCTTCTATCTCCGGGTACTCCATGAATATAAGCCGTAAATTCTGTTGCTTCCCCTTCCACTTTAAGAGCTGAAGGTTGCCAGATCCGATAATCATATTCTGCTATATTATCTATCACTGTAGTTATCTCAGGTGAAGTAATGTTTGCTATGGCTGTATAGTTACTGAAACTAACTCTGAAATCTTCATAATTGGTTTCTTCCTCTGATAAATCAAAGGATGCCTCGATATTTTTGTATCCAAGCATAAAGCCAGCATAAATCGCTATTGATAACCCAAGAGCAATGATAATGAGAGAACTTCTTAGCTTTGAAGTCTTAAGTTCTCTGAGTAGTTTTCGATTAAGAATAGTCATGAAATCACCTATTCCGTTACTACTTTTTTAGCAGAAGGAGCTGATTCAGCTGACTGTGGTTTATCATAAATTAAGCCATCATGCATGTAGAGTACTTGATTTGCCATCTCTGAGATGGAAATATCGTGACTGACAACTGCAAAAGTAATCCCTTCTTCTTGGTTGAGGTTTTTCATTACTTGAGCCACTTCTAAGCCTGTTTTCCAGTCAAGGTTACCAGTAGGTTCATCAGCAACTATTATCTTGGGCTTTTTGACAAGAGCTCTTGCAATAGCCACTCTTTGTTGCTCTCCACCACTTAATTGTGCTGGAAAACGATCTCCTTTATCTCCTAACCCTACTAAAGCTAAAGCTTCTTGAGCTCTAATCTCCCAATCTTCCATGTCCTCAGCCATTTCAAGGGCTAAGCCTACATTTTCAGAAGCAGTAAGGGACGGGATGAGGTTAAAGAACTGAAAGATCCATCCTATAGTGTCTCTTCTGTGCTCGGTTAATTCATCTGAAGAATAGTCTGTGATATTTTTACCGTCAACTATTACTTCTCCTGAAGTGGGAGTATCTATTCCACCTATCTGGTTTAGTAATGTTGTTTTTCCTGAACCTGATGGGCCTAATATCACCACAAACTCTCCTTCATCAATAGTTAAGTTTGCGCCTTTTAGGGCTTGTACTTCTACTTCGCCCATGCTAAATATTCGTTGAACATTTTTAACTTCGATTAAATGTTCTTTCTTTTCACTCAAATTTATCATTCCTCTTGTATATCTAGTATTTCTAATATTTCTTCTGTGAATAATCTTGTTTCTTCTTCCATAGTTCCTAATCTATCCTTTGGTTCCAAGAATTTGTAGTACATCATTTGAAGACCAATCCCATCCATCAAACCGAGAATTAATCTTGCTTTGATTTTTGGTTTTTTTATACCAATTTTGGCAAAATAATCTGTAAACAGCTCAACATAGGGCACTAATGTTTTTCTGAAGAAATCACTCACTACTTTTTCATCATAATTTATCAAAAAGTAAAGCACCATCTTCATGAAGCCTGGAGCTGTTACTCCTAATTCTATTGTATCTTTCATGAGCTTAGTGATGAACTCTTTTGGTTCAAGCTCATCCATTTGATCCGTTACTGCAAAAAAATGCGACATTGCTCTTTCTAAGACTACTAATCCTAGGTCCTCTTTTGTTGGAAAATGATGAAAAATCGTTCCCTTTGAAACTCCTGCTCGTTGTCCGATGGCACCGGTTGTTGTTTTACTAAATCCTTCTGTGAAGAATAACTCTGTTGCAACTTCCAGTATTTTTTCTCTGGTTTCTTCCTTTTGCTTATCCCGAGCAGTTTTCGTATTCACACTCTATTATCTCTTAACTAGAATATAAAGTTATCGACCGACCAGTCAGTCAATGACTTGGCGGTCAGTGAAGAAGAAGAAACGGGAAGAAAAGGGGTAGAAGGAAAGAAGGAACGAGAAGAGAAAAAGAGATTGAGTAAATAAGCTTGACAACCTACAGTTTAAGGAAGATAAAAAAATAAAAAGCAACCAAAGAGTGTTAGGAGATGTTAAGTTAAGCAGTAAAATAATTTCGGAAATTTACACAACACAAATATTTTTTAACGATAGGTAATGATTCTAAATGAAAGATGACTAAAGACTATGAACTAGAGTACGGACATGATCCATTGGAAACCATCATTAACAAGGTTACAAATAGTAAACTTGAGATAGTTTTACTACCATACGGTAATTCGTGTACTATAACAGATATCAAGTCTTTTACATCGCTACCTCAAAGAGCAGGAGATAGGGGAACAATCAGAGCACAAATAGTATTAGAGGGAGCAGCGGCAAGAGATGTAACAATCAGCTGGTATAGAAATGCTCCAAGAATGACACAGTCGGTACTTTTTAGTGCAAGATCAATTGGTGGAAGTGTACTTTTTCCAGAAACATTAGGCACTTTTTTTGTAGGGCAATACTGGTTTTCCATAAAGGATTGGGTTCCCGGAGAAGCTTTTCTAGATGTAGTAGTTAGAGCTTTTGAATCCGGAGAAAAAGAATGGGAAAAAGTCTATTCATTAACAATATTAACGTTGGATACTATTAAGAAGCACATGTATGCTTCTCAACCACTAACTTCAAGCGAATTACCGGTAGATTATTCTCATGAATTTATGACCTGGTTGGAGTATCTGTGCATTTACAGAGATTATCATTTTCCAGTTCACTTCTTGGAAGTAATAAGAAATTATTTTGCAGAACAGACCTCCGCTATGTATCAGGGACTAAGTGGAACACATATCCATGGTGATTTGAATCCTGGAAATATAATTATATCATCGGTAAATGGTGATAAAGAGGTTAAATTTGTAGATTATAAGTATGAACTGACAAAAGATTGGACAAAAGATATCGGTAAATTTCTTGTTACATTGGCTACTGATTTGGGATATCCAAACGGATTTGCCAATATACGAGCCTCTAGAAAATTGTTCTCAACAATAGTTGATTGGGCAAAGGATTATGCAAAAGAAAGAGGAGAGGAAAATTCTTGGGAAAGAAGACTACAATTTTTCTTAGTAAGACAAATGGTGACAACTTCTGTTTGGGGAATAAGAATATATGAACGAATACCTTATCCTCTTGAGAAGGAACAATACCTTGAAAAGAGTCATAAAATGCTAGAACGGGCATGTAAACTAACAAAATGTAAGACTCTAAGTGAAGGGATAGATCTTCTATTCGACCCTTACTTATTGTAAGTGAAAAAGAAGATTAGCCAAGTTTTTTTAATAAATGATCAATCTTAAAACTTAACAACTCAAAAGACCATTTAGTAAATTGAAGAAAAATGGAACGTTTTTGGCATGATTTAATGAATATTGGTCTAAATGAACTAACAGAAGGGCATTTTACTACATCTAAAGACCATTTCTCACAGGCAATAATACAATCATACAACGAACTGATAAGCACTCTAAAGAAAGCTAAAGAAAGTGAAAATGAGGAGGCACTAGAAGCTGTAAATGGAGCGTTAAAGGGGATGATAGCTTTTGCAGCAGCATATTGCTCACTGGCAGTATTAAAAGAAGAAAAAAGTGAGAAGGATAGCATAGCTTTAACAGCAAGAGCAAGCGGAATACTGGATTTCGTAAACTTATTTGTAGATCCAGTAATTAAAGAATCACAGACAGTACCTTATGAGAAAAGGCAGTATTTTGACAATATGGATAGATTGTCAGATCAATTAGGAAGAATAGTAGATAAGATGCTAGAAGAAAATGAGATATCAACGCACTATGAAGTTTGAAAAGAAGACAGGTAAACAATAATGAGAGCTGTCTTATGAGCTTTAATCTAAAGTTTCATCCTTAGATCGTATTCTTATTTTAGACTTAGTAATAATAATTAATTTTTCATTATATTCTTTTACATTCATTTCTAATACTTTCAAAGCCGTTTCTAATAATATGTTAGTGTTTTGTGGATGTGGTCTGATGATCTGAAGAATAATTGTGGTGACAGGTGAATGATTTGATTCAAAATATATTTGTCCAAATCTTCTATCATGAGTAATTATAGGAATTCTTTGTTCAGTTGCATATTCGTATATCTTCTCATCCTCAATACCCCATTCTAAAATATCTTTAATTGTTAGTGTTTCAAATCCTAACTTTTTCAAAAGCATAGAAGTTGGCTTAGAAACACACTCATCAACAATTATTTTCATTTGTTTTCCCACTGTTTTGATTAAATTGAATGAATTTCAA
>DAOWED010000151.1 GCA_030638685.1 Candidatus Heimdallarchaeota archaeon
AAAGAGATTTCCAGCATTAAACAGAAAATAAGTATGATTCTTGAAGATAAAAAACAACATATAATTGAAAAAATTACCAATGAGGGCATTTCTAAGCTTCAAGAAGAAAAAGAAAGAGAAAGCACCAAGAATATGTTTGTAGTGGAAAAACTAACCGAAGTTCAAGAAAGTGTAGAACTTCTAATACAAAAGGATCAGAAAGGGAGTGAAGATCTTAATTCTGTAAAAGAACAAATAGAAGGTCTAAAGAAAGAGATAATGGAGACTAGTTCATACGAGGCTGAAAACTCTATTTCTTTCAAAAAGACAATTGATGAAGAAATTACAACTGTCTTTATTCAATACTCCAAAAACCTGTCAGAATATTTCTTGGAAGTATTAAACTCTAATATCCAATTAGTTACTGACAAACTAGCACTTTTTTCAAATGAATGGTATAAAAAAGATAAAATAGAGTTTGAGAAAAAACAATTATTCCTTGAGGCTAAGAAAAAGGAACTTGAGGAACTTAAAAGTTCAATAGAAGAAATAGGGGTAGATAAACTCATAAATGAAGCCAAAGAAGAATTTACTAAAAATAAAGAAGATCTTCTTCAAACCTCAATGAGTAAATGGACAGAATTAAGCTCATCAATCTCTAATAAATTTCTAACCAAGCTTCAAGAAGGAAAACATCTGCTCTTGAGCACTTCAAAGAAAAATAAGAAAGATGGTATTGAAGAAATTAAGAAGATCGAGATTAGTAAAAAACCAGAGATAGATCATGATAATGATGCACTTTTGAGAATAAAGGATGATCTTCTTGAAGAAATCAATAAGCTAAAACACCTAACTAACGATACCAATGATCAAATTCTTGTGCCAATCGATGGTAAAATAGTTGAAATGAAGAATCAGATCCGAGAAAATCAAATTTCAGTATCTTCAATAAGTAAAAATGTTTCAGAAAAACTTCAAGCAAGCACAGATGAAATTCTTAACGAAGGAGTTGGGTCTATGAACGTTTTTGTGGAAGAATTCAACAATAAATTAATTGCACAACTGAATTCGCTTGAGAAAAACTTAGGAGGAACCTTCACTTCCGTTTTTGAAGCTCTTGATAAATTTAACAAAAACCAGCCAAGCCAACTTCATACAACAGCAGCAGTTATCAGAGAAAATATTGTTATCCAGATGGATAAACTGTATGCTATAATTCAAAGGCACATAAATGAACTCCAAGATGATATCAATTTTCTATACGCTAAAAATAGAATTGATACTAGTTTAAACAGCATAAATACAAAAATAAGCAAGATAATTAAAGAAGAAGAAAACCTGCATTCAAAGATCAATAAACTACGAGCAAATGATTGATTGCTTAATTAAGAATCAAATCGTTTAGTTTCTAAATAAACCAATCTTGTTGAGGGCGGATTTGAAATTATCAACAACACTTGAGATAAGGTTTTTAGTAAAAAGCTGAGCTGAGCCGGTTTGGAAAGTAATGATTAACTTTTCTGAATAAAATAATGTCAAGCTTACAAAAGGGAGTTCAGGATAAATTACTAAAAGCATAGTTATAGCCATAACAAATAAGACGAGGGGGTGATCATGTCTATTGCAGTTCATAATTATGGCATTTACCATAAAGAAAGCAACTGTACAAGCAAAGAAATCAAGACTTCGTCTGAAAAAAATTTGTTTTTTGCCTAATTCAGGATAATCAATTTTTATTGCAACTAACCATAGTAAAAAGAAAGGAGTGAGATAAGCATCATAGTATTTGTAGACTCCTCGAGCAATGGTAGCATGAGTAATTAGATTATACCACAAGAAATAATTCATCAATAACCTTGGATTATCAATTAAACGATTACCAGCCACAACGCAAATCAGTGCAGAAACACCAAGTGCTAAAAGAAAGAGGTCTTGATTGTTTACTGCAACAAACAATTCTTGAGATAATCCTTCAAATCCGTGAAAATAGCTGCTATGAAAAAGATTCATGCTTATATTTTGCTTCGGAAGACCATAATAAGTTTGTCCCCTTCCAGCCAGGAATAAACGCTTCCAATAGGTCATTCCATTAATAAGCATCCAAGGCCAGGAAAAGAACAAAGTAGTAATTATCGAAATAAAAGGATATTTAATGGCTTTTAGCTGATATCTCCAGAAGAGAAGAATCCAAATAGGACCCAGCAAAAGAAGAGGAAATTGTTTTGTTAGAAAACCCATTGCCAATAAAACGTTAGATGTAGTATCTTTCTTTTTAATAAAAGCGTAAATCCCAGAAAGCGCGAAAAAGGATTGTTGCGGAGTATTAAGCACTTGAAATCCAGCGTAATAAATATTCATTGGTGCAAAGGTAAAAAGAAGTACCCCTAAAATTGCTCTCTTTTCTGAGGTATATTCTTTTAAGATGAGATAAATAAAAGCACCAGATAATCCTTCAAATAGTAGGTTGGAATAGAAGAAACTGTTGTAAACTGAAAAAAATAACGCTCCAACTGAGATTAAGAAGATATAAAGAGGACCATAAACATAAGGATTACCAGAATCAACATTCCATGACCCTGAATAAGGATTCCAGTTCTCAAAAGCAAAGCTATGAACATAAGGAACATAATAATGCTCAGCATCGATAAAACCACCCCAAAACCAATGCCCTCTTTCATCACCGATGTAATAAAAGAAACGGAAATAATCGTTATACTCCCAATTATCAACACAAAAAGTATATCTAGTCAAACCTACAAAAATGACAAAAAAAGTAGCTATAATGACCGTTCTTTGATTATTGGAGAGGGAGAATCTCTGAGTAAATTCATCTAAAGAAAGTAGTCCTAAGCAAAACCAGCTGAAGATTATTACTAGGATGTTTCCTTTCATTGAATTAATTTCTAACCCAAAAAAGTCCATATGAAACAAAGTCAAGTAATATGTATATAAGATTAGAATCAGAAAAGTTGAGTGAGACTTTATCCAGTGCATAACAAGTTGATACTTATTATCTGTTTGAACTAGTTCATTACTCATCATTGGTAGCTTTTCTTCGAAAAATAAAAGCTTTGCTCTGAGTTGAAAAATAATATGTTAAATTCAGAAATTCGTAATTGACAAATCTTCAAGTTTATTATAATTAATCACAGTATTAACACATGTGCGCAAGGATAACTATTCTTGTTATTCCACAAATAATAAAAGAAAGGTTTGATATCGATACATTGATCGATTTCCATAATTTCAATGTAGCACCTACTGATCAAGTAATAACCATAATTGACAGATCCTCACTAACTATTCAAGAAATGAAATGGGGGTTAACTCCTCCTTGGGCTAAAGATGAAACATCTGCAAGTAAACTCATCAATGCAAGAAGTGAGACAATTAACGAAAAAAGAAGTTTTAGAGAAGCTTTCAGAAGTAAAAGATGTTTAATTCTAGCAAATGGTTACTATGAATGGCAAAAAAGCGGAAAAAGGAGAACACCAATGTATATTCGACTTAAAAACCACGCTATGTTTTCTTTTGCGGGAATTTATGAAGATTGGACATCTCCTGCGGGGATTAAAAAATCTTCGTGCTCAATTATTACCACTACACCTAATGAGCTAACAGAAGAGATACATGATAGAATGCCGGTTATCCTTCCCATCTCTCAAGAAAGGAACTGGATAGATAGTACTCAAAAAATAGCTGATCTACAGAAAATGCTAAAACCGTACTCTGCAGATGAAATGGAAGCTTATCAAGTTTCCACAAAAGTTAATACTATTTCTAACAAAACTATAGCAAACATAGAACCGATCAATCAGAAATCAATTACTGACTGGTTTTAAGGAAACTATGCATAATTTTTGATCAAATAGATTTAAACTATTTAGGGAGTCAATCGATCTATTGTTCGTGGGAAAGGTACAACTTCCATTACATCATCTATTCCTGTAATGGCCATAAGTAATCTTTCGACACCCATTCCCATGCCAGCATGAGGAGCAACACCATATCTGAATGCATCAAGGTAAGATGTGAAGGTCTCTGGGTCAAGCCCTTTTTCTTTTATTTGATCAATTAATACTTCATGTCTGTGTTCTCGAGTTGCACCACTTGCAAGTTCTCTAATAAATATGAAATCATAGGCTTGAGCAACTTTGGGGTTATCGGGCACTTTCATGACATAAAACTTGGCAATCTCAGCAGGATATTCAACGATGAAGAATGGTTCTTTAATATGATTCCATAGTGCTAACTCTGATGGGTCAGGTATATCTTCTCCCCATGTTAGCTCAGGTATGATATCTTCTTTCTTTTCTGCTGTTTTAATAGATTCCTCACGAAGTAAAACTAACATCTCTAAAGCTTCGGTATAGGTGACTCTTCGGAATGGTAGTTTCAGCTCGGGAAGTACTCGTCCCAATATTTCAAGTTCGACCTTATTTCTTTCCTTTACTCTCTCAAAGACATGAACAATCATCTGTTCTATTATTTCAAGGATGTCTTTGTAATCATTAAATGGAACTTCCATATCGATACCCCAGAGTTCAGACAAGTGTCTTTTTGTTCTGTGTTTTTCAGCTCTGAAGTAAGGAGTCATCTCATAGTATTTTGTGCCAGTGTTACCAACAATGAATTGTTTATGTAATTGAGGGCTCATGGAAAGAAAAGCATCTTCATCAAACCATTTAACTGGAAAAACCTCGGTTCCTCCTTCTGTAGAGGCACCTACAATTTTAGGAGTGGCCCATTCAACAAAGTTGTTTTTATTCATAAACTCAGTAACGCTTGCCAAAACAGTTGACCTAATTTTGAAGATTGCCAGTACTTTAGGATCTCTTAAATCAAGCATTCTATAATTAAAACGAATATCTTTTCCTGTGTCTATATCATCTTTAGAGAAAGGATCATAGGGAAGAGGTTCTGCTGAGCTTAGGATAACTGCTTTTTCTGGAATAATTTCAACACCGTTAGGAGCGTCCTTAAAGGCTTTGACTGCTCCGGTAACTGAAATAACTGATTCCCTGCTGATATCACTTAAAAGATCAAAAATCTCAAGATTCCTTTTCTTAAGAAGAGTCAACTGACGTGTTCCAGTATCATCTCTAAGTACAATGAAACAAAGCTGTCCCTTTTTTCTGATAATTTGAGTCCAACCATTTAAGGTAACTTGTTTGCCGTCAAGTTCAGGAGTTATTTCGATACAATTATGTGTTCGTTTCCATTCAGACATTTTTCTTCTAAATATCTCCTAATTAGTAGCCTTAAAATAAGCATCGGTTAAAGAAAAAACGTAAAAATGACAGTCGAATTTGATTATTATCTGGGAGAAATGCATGGGTCAAACTGCTACGCGCTCAGTTATGAAAATGAAACTATTCTTATTGATACAAACATTAATCCTGAAAAAAACCCAGATCTTCTTAATTTTATGAATAAGCTAGTAGAAAATTCACAAAAAGTACATGTTATTTTTACTCACTCACATTATGACCACATCCTTGGAGGAGCTTATCTTTCCCAGTTTGATAATGTCACTTTTTATGCAAGCAGTTTAGCAGCAGAACATATCAGAAAAGCAGACAAGATCACTCTAGGAACAGGTCTATGGGGAGAACAGCCGATGATTAAAGTTGATAAAGAGGTTTCTGAGGGAGATGATTTCAAGCTTGGAGACTTAACTCTTAAAGTGTTGTCAACTCCGGGTCATTCTGATGGTTCTATTTGCTTATATGAACAAACAAAGGGTTGGTTATTTTCAGGGGATACTGTTTTTTCAGATGGAAGTATGGGAAGAGTAGATCTTCCATCCGGTGATAGAGAGAGACTTATTGCTTCTCTGGAACGTCTAGCCAATTTACCTAATTTAGTAGCCCTTTATGCTGGGCATGGTAGAGTTGTTGAACATGGAGCTGATGAACATGTTAAAGAATCATACCAGAATGCACTAAGGTGGCTATAGAAAAGAATGAAACGCTGAGGAATGAAAATGACTTATCCAGAAAATTATGATGAAGAGACAGTTAAGGGACCTACTATGAACCTTGTGATGGTTAATGTGGGAGTTTATTTCCTTTTAGCAATTGTTAGCAGAAATTTACTAGTTATAGATGGTTCCGCTCTTGAAGTATTGGGACTTTACAACAAAGCTTTCTTTCAAGGTAGTCTCTGGCAAATGATTACCTCTTTATTTGTCCACCTGAACTTATCTCACTTAGGAATGAATATGGTTTTTCTTTTTATTTTCGGGTTTAGAGCAGAGGAAAGTTATACAGACAAAGAAATTTATCTGATATACCTTACTTCTGGAATTTTAGGGAATATTTTAACATTATTCTTTTTTCCATTAAACTCTATTTCTGCTGGAGCATCCGGTTCTGTTTATGGCATACTGGCTTCAGTTGTAGCTCATGAAAGAGCTGTTAGATCACCTAAATGGAAGAACGTACTCTATGCAATGATTATTTTCCTTGTTCTTGCATCAGGAGCTAGAGTTAACATAATCAGTCATGTTTTTGGTGCAGTAGGAGGATATTATACCGGTAAATGGTTATCTCAGAAAAAAAGAGATAAAAGATCATCGTTCCAAGCACAAGACTATCAAGAGCAAGAGTATCGATGAGTAAAGAAATTATTTTTTCTTTGGTTTAGTTATTTTGATGTATTTCTTTCTTCTAAGAAGGAATAAGAACGTTAAAGTTACAACTAGTAAGATGGTTCTAGCTACATTCCTTATATCTTTGAAAAACTCAAAAAACCTAGTTTTGACCTCAATTAATATTTTTCCATTAGTTGCAGGAAATGGAAAGTTTGATTCAGTTGCTATAGATAGAGGGTGGTAGAGGGTATAAATCCCTTGTTGAGTAAAATCAAATGAAGCCACAGAAATAGCTTGTCCATCTTTGTATTCCCTTACAAATTCTAAGTGTATAATTTCATCATCTGGAGTAATCAGAGTAGCATTAGTTTTTGCGGGTACCGTGATATTTACACTTGTTTGAGGGATATACAATCCTAGCTCAATTTTATGGATTTCATCCCTATAGTAAGTGCTCTCCGATATTAATCTGTACTCTTTTTTCTCGAATTGAACTAGCCATTCAATGAAATCTATTGCAAAATCAGCACTTGAATAACCAGTGAAGTCTGGGAAAGTCTGGGAATTATCCAAGAATGAGCGACCACCTAGAACGACTACTCGGCTATAGAGTTTGTCATCAGTTACATTATGATAGGCTGCACCAACATTGTATTTGATAGATGCATTTTCAGCTGTTAGGATTGAGTAAGTATAGGAGGGGTCAGTTATTGTCAGATTAGTTCCCCAGTATGAAATTTTCTCTATCGTACCTGTTAATGGATGCACTAACTCGCCAGTTATTTCACTTGTCGTAAAATTAGTAGCTGATAGTACAATGCCATAATCTACAATTAATTCATTAAGAGAAGTTGTATTACAATCACCGTAGAAATCATTTTCAATGGCACGATCTGAGCCATAACCAATGACTAATAATGCGTGTTCTGCTTGAACATATTCTTGAATTGCTTTGATCTCTGAGGAGCTATAACCCAAATCAGGATCTGAGATTATTAGTAGATCGTAGTCGTCTAATAATGAAGGTGTGATTGTTTCATTGTTCTCTTTAATTATCCAGCCTTCGTTTTCAAGCAATGAACTAAGATAAGAGAGGTGACCATACATTCCATCCCTTTCATAGTAAGTATACTGTGTATCATTATCTTTTGAAACATCAAACAAAATTTTTCCATTGGGAAACATCGTTCTAATCTCTATGGGAATATCCTCACTATAACTTCCCGTTTCAAATTTAATAGTAGCAGTGATATCCTCTAGAAAATCAGCCACAGAAAGATCTAATGTCACAGTAAATGAAGTATAACCATTGGAAACATTGATTGATTCTGGACAAGTGATAGATAGATGATTTGATGAAATAGATGTTATGCTCGAATTTACTGTTCCATTAAATGAAGATTGAATTGAGAAAACAAATGATTTAGATGAGCCTAATATACCAGTAGTATAGAATATATTTTCTCTGCTTACCTTCATAGGTGAGACAGAAAAAACTTCTCTTCCTCCTACAATGTTAGAAGCTAGATTCAATGCTGTTAAAGAATTAATCATCCCTTGCCCTTGTCTTACAGCAGCTCGTTCCATATCTTCTGATGAGGACATTATTGCAGTTTTGACTTGCTCTGGAGTTATCCCAGGTAAAGCTTGACGAAGGATAGCTGCTAAACCAGATACTAAAGGAGCTGACATGCTTGTTCCTCCGAGTTGTTTGTAGCCAGCTGTGGTATAATCTGCAGCAATAACGCCATATCCTGGAGCTACAACATCAGGGGAGGGTCTGAATAAATCGGCCGGTCCCCAAGAGCTCCAATAAGGCATCCTATCTCCTTTAATCGTTGCTCCAACGCTAATTACATCTTTACAAATTGCAGGATTACCTATTGATGAGCCAATTGGTCCCTCGTTTCCGGCAGAAGCGACCATGATTATTCCCCGTCTCCATCCTTCAGAAATTAACTCTGTCATTAAATCTAAAGTACCGTTGTATTCCCCGGAACCAAAACTCATATTGATTACATCGGGTTTGAGTTCATTTTCCAAAGAGATTGCGTCATCCAACCCTTCCAATGCCTCAATCGTTTCTCCTTTTCCTTCTCTATTGAGTACTTTTATGCTAAGTAGGTTGGCAGAAGGAGCTACGCCAAGATTTTCTGTCTGGACAATTTTACCATGCTCCTCAAATAGCCCATTAGAAACTGCAATGCTTGCTACATGCGTTCCGTGTTCATACAAATCCTTTGCTTCTTGTTCTCCTTGAATAAATGAAGCTTCATAAATAACTCTTTTTTGAGAAACATAGGGGCCATCTCCATCATAGTCATAAGAATACTCAATTGCAGGATGAGAAATGTTAATACCGGAATCTAAGATTGCGATATTAATCCCTTCACCATAAAGATATCTACCAAGTGAGTCTTGTTGTGACCAGAGTTCGTTTGCTCTAATTATTTCCATTATTTCCTCAAGTTCAATTGCATCATATATAGAAGGGATATCATCAGTGTAAGTTGCTTGAAATGATCGATTAGGTGCCATTTTGGTTAGTGAGTTTGCTGGAAGCAAGGATAAGTAGGTTTCAAGTAGCTTTTCATCTGCTTTTACTCTAATTATTGGTAGTGATTTGAAAATATGATCAACATTCACTCCAACTGAACGAGCTAACTCAATTCCTTTTGCTAGAGAAGTTGAATCTACAAAAAATAAAGCTAAATCTGTTCGATCCACCTCTTGAGAAATGCTAGTAAATGTTCTTACAGGATTATCCAAAGCCGGAGAAAGACTATCTGATGATTCTGGTTGATATATTTCTAGATAAGTTTCAGATTGACCGAAAACAGGCGAAGAGATGGTTGAAATTATGAATATTGAAAGGATTAGAGTTATTCGGGTATGGAACCTAAAAGCAAACATCAACTATGATGGATTATTCTAGCTTTTAACTCTTATTGAATTTACTTGCTAAAGTTATCTCCTAATCTAGTCAGATTAAACTTAGTTAGACTAAAACGACCTTTAGTGGCTATTTACCAATGAGTTTTTTTTCAAGATTTCGTTTTATTCCGTTCTCAGTTTAATTGGGAAGAAGTAATTTATTGAATCAAAACAAATAAGAGGTTAATTTAAAAGCGCCTTTAAGTTTGTTGCAAGTTTTTATTATGTCAATTTGATCGTATCAAGAATGCTTTTATTAGATGAACTAATAGATCATTTGATAATATGTCAAAAGAATGCGTATCACTACCCGGTGCTGTTGGACCATATTCTGCAGCAGTAAAAGCTCCCCCATTCGTTTTTGTAAGTGGACAATTGGGAATGAAAGATGGAAGCTTTGTTGGAGAAACAATTGAGGAACAAACAAAACAAGCACTTGAAAATCTTAAAACTGTTCTTGAAGCAGCAAACTCCTCTCTTGAGAAAGTTGTAAAATGTACAGTCTTCTTAAAAAACATGAACGATTTCTCGAAGATGAATGAGGTTTATGCTACATTCTTTACAGAAAATCCTCCGGCAAGAGCAGCCTTTGAAGTTGCTAGACTGCCAATGGATGGAGTAGTAGAAATAGAGTGTATAGCTTTAACTTAACTGCGAAAGAAGTCCCCTAACGCATGTGAATGAAGTGAACGGAGGTAGGGGATGAATTTCATCTTTTGACCTTGGAGAGGTCAATCTTTACTTTTATACATTTATGGGGGTCTGTTCTAAGTTTAAAAATGATTAAGGGGTATATCCTTTTGTAACGAATTCCAGCACCCTTGTGGTAACAAAGATGGGATTGTTGCACTATCAAATGCAATTGTGATCCACGGATCTATTGCAGGAACCCCTTATGGACAGGGGATCTTCAAAAGACTAAGTTTTTTGAGGATCTACTACGACAAACAGCCAAACGTCAAATGAAAGTTTCT
>DAOWED010000013.1 GCA_030638685.1 Candidatus Heimdallarchaeota archaeon
GAATGGGGAAAGGAAAGGGAGCTATTCAAGGTTTGAACAAATTGATTAAAAAAACGAGAGAAAGTAAAAAATAAGAGTTTCCAAAAATCGAAGAACGGAAAATTAAAAACCTATTTAATTCTATAAGCCAATCATGTCAGATTATAAAATCGGCTTAATAGGTGGAACAGGGGATCAAGGAATGGGCATAGCTCTTCGTCTAGGTCTTTCTGGAGTACCTACAATAATTGGTTCTCGAACTAAAGATAAGGCAGAAACAAAAGCAGCAGAGCTAAACGCAATAATTGGCAAAGAATTAGTCAAAGGAATGGCTAATGAAGACTGTGTTGCTAACTCCAATGTTGTTATGCTTACTGTAAACGTTAGAGCTTTTGAAAACGCTATTTCTATAGTTGAAGCATTACTACCTCACTTCCAACCTGAAACGATTTTTGTGGATGTTACTGTTCCTCTAATAGTTGAGAAAGGAACTGGATCTGTAATGACCGATTTACCAGAACTATCAGCCACTGAAACATTAAGAAAGGTAATTCCAAAGGAGTTCCCAGTTGTAGGTGCATTCAAGACTATTTCCGCACATGCACTATTACACCATGAAACACCTCTTAATAGAGATACTTACATTTATGGAGACAAAAAAGCTCGACCAGTTGTTAAAGAAATTGCTAGTAAAATAGAAGGGCTAAGACCAGTTATTGCCGGTCCAATGAGAACGGCAAGAACAGTTGAAGGTATGACAGCAATGTTAATCACCCTTAACAAGTTCAACAAAGTAACTGATACAGGCTTTACCACAGTTGGAGTATAAGCTAACAAAAGCTAGTTCAAAAAAAGACAGTTAGTAATTAACGACTCCCCTCCTTTTTTTTGCAAAACCTAACGATAAATACGTTCATTTTTCAAATTAAAAGAGTTAGAAGAGCTAAATCATCTTCAATTTATTTTTTTTGAATGAAAACAATTATATTAACAACTGGTAAATGTAGATTGATTGTTAATGAGCTATCTTCAACTTCTGCAAGAAAAATATGAACCAATCCTCGAAGCTGAAATAACAAAGATGTTTAAACCAATAGAGGAACCAATGAAGTCAATCTTACTTTATTATCACAGACTAGGCGGAAAAAGGATAAGACCAGCTCTCTGTATGATTAGTTCAGAAATGGTAGGCGGAACTGCAGAACAAGCCGCCCCAGCAGCAGCTATATGTGAACTAATACACACTTTTAGTTTATTTCACGATGATGTGATAGATAATGCAGAAACAAGAAGAGGCGCAGAAACGGTACACAAAAAGTGGGACCTTGCAACAGCAATAGTAGCCGGGGATATTCTGCATGCAGTAATTCATGGGCACATTGCTCAATCAGCAGCTGATGGAAACATCCCTAACGATCAAGCCCTTACACTTCTAAAATGGTTGATTTATGAAGTAGAAGTAAAAAGTGGTTTTGCAGCAATTGAAGAATCAAGAATGGCAGCTTCAGATCAAATACCTTCTTTTGAAGAGGCATTAAAAGTAACTGAAGAAAAAACTTCACCTATCATAGAATTTGCAATGAAAGCAGGAGCTCTACTAGGAGGAGGAAACGAAGAAGAGATAGAAAAATTACGTCTTTTCGGTCAAAATTTAGGGATAGCTTTTCAATTAAAAGATGATCTACTTGATTTTATAGGCACTTCCAATAAAGAAAAAGATGTAGGAGGAGATTTAAGGGAAGGAAAAAAGACACCATTAATGGTTCTAATAAATGAAAATCATCCGGAAATGGTCCAAAAGCATCTTGGGAAGGAATTTTCCAAAGAAGATTTTGAAGCTTTTGCCTCTAAGATAGGATCAGAAGTAACAGAGATAGGCTCGTACATGAAAAAATATGTTGGAAAAGCAATAGTATCGCTTGAGGGATTAAAAGATTCAGAAGCAAAAATTATTTTACAAAAACTAGCTAGTTCTATGTCAGAGAGAACTAAGTGAAAAGACGACCAGTTAGATTTTTGCTTCAAGAAATTCGACTTTTCTCCATTCTTTATAGCCCAATTTTTCATTAATTCTAAGCATAGGCTCATTACCATGGTTGTTACCTGTCTCCCAGAGTTCCACCTCAGTATGATTTTTTGCAAAAGACAAAGAATGCATCTTAAGAGTAAAACCAAGACCATTACCTTGATGAGCAGGTAAAACGCCAGTAATCCATTGATAAGCCAGGCTAGGATTATATTTGTTAACCGCGAACTCGGTTAAACCAATTAATTCCTTTGTTTCTATAACCCGTGCTACAAAAGTGTGCACTAAACTACCACTTTTTTTGACATGATCATAAATTTCAAGCATTCTTTCAGGGGGGAATTCGGCATCTTCTGCCTCAGAATCTTCTCGAGGCGCGAGATTTTCAAGAGTAGTACCGAGCTTACTAAATTCAGCGAGATCAATCTCTGAAAAATCAGCGTGAGGAAAATAAATTATTTCATATCCTTTCTTAGAAATTTTTTCCGATAATTCTTCTGCCTCTTTTTTTACTCCATTTTTATTGAACTTAGTAATATCTGAGACGGCATATCGCTCTACACTGGCAACTTTAGCATTAAGCATCTTATGAGTAAAAGCTGTTCCAGGGGAGTCTACAAGGACATCTGCTCCCAAAATGGTTATTTTTGATGTTTTATTATTCATAAGCTCGTTAAAGGTACTAGTACCTATTCCTTTTCTTCTTTCTTCAGGTAAGACAAAAACCCACCAGTTAGCTAAGTTTTGATTATCATACTTAACGTTATAGAAAATTTTACCAATACCTTTAAGCTCTGCTTTTTCAGTGGCGATCACCCAGAACTCGTCTACAGAGGAGTTTTTTGGAAGGTTCAGTGCTTTGATATAATAATCTAAAGAAGGAGTGGGTAACTTCAATAACTCGTCCGCACTCATTTTGATTATTTTGGCAAGGTCTTCTAACATTTCTTTAGGTAAATTTTCTTTAGAGTAGGCTTTAATTTCAAGATTACTATGTTCATTTTTATTCATTTTTATTTATTCTTCTATTTTCTATATGTAAAATAAACTAATCGATTAAAAAGTTAATCCTAATTAATAAGAATTTTTATTTTGATAATAAACAAATATTTTTTAGTGAATAATTGCTAAATATATGTGAGACTTTGAAAGTACAAATGATCAAAGAATTGCAATAGAATAAAAGAATAGCAAAAACAACAAGGTGAACAGAATGGAATATTTAAACTTAGACAATTTTAGCAGTGGAACGATATATCCAGAAGTAATAGAGCTAATGACAGAAGTGTTAAAAGATTCAGGGAATCCTGATACTTCACATACTATTGGAAGAAAGGCACAAGAGTATGTTTTAAATGCTCGAGAAAAAATAGCTGAAAGCTTTGGAGCAGAAACAAAAGATGTGATATTCACTTCGGGGATAACAGAAGCAAATAATATTGCAATTCAAGGACTAGCTAAATCATTTGCTAAAAAGGGAAAGAAAAGGATAGTTACGTCTAATATCGAACATGTTTCAGTAAGGAGTACTTTAGGGCAGCTAGAGAAAGAAGGGTATGAAGTAGTATGGGTAGAGGTAGAAAAGAACGGGTTAGTAGATCTAAATAAATTGAAGGATAAAGTAACAGAGGAAACAGCCTTTGTAACAATTCAAGCAGTAAATGACGAGATAGGAACAATACAAGATATAAAGGGAATAGGGGAAATATGCAAAGAAAAGGAAGTGGCTTTTCACTCAGATTGGAGTTATGCGGCTGGAAAAGTGGCTTTTAACATGAAAGAGCTAAATATAGATGTAATAACATTGGATTCACATGCACTTAATGGACCATTAGGAGTAGGGGCAATGATTAGAAAAAGAACCAAAAATTGTCCAAAACCGACACCTATTCTTTATGGAGGGGCACAAGAATATAAAATAAGACCGGGAAAACTTAATGTAGCTGGAATAGCAGGATTTGGGAAAGCAGTAGAAATAGCTCTTGAAAGAATGGAAGAAGATAACAAAAGAATTGAAGAGATACAGAAAAAGCTAAAGGAGGGAATACTAGAAAAGATAGGTCATACCTGGTTAAATGGTGATGAAAAACAAAGAGTACCACAAAATCTAAATATTGGAATTAAATTCGTAGAAGGAGAGTCAATATTATTACATTTAGATTTGCTAGGAATAGCAGTATCAACAGGTTCATCTTGTTATGCCGGAGACTTAAACGTTTCACCAATATTAACAGCTTGTGGATTAGCAGATCATGATGCACAAGGAAGCTTAAGGCTAACGTTAGGATGGGATAGTACAGAAGAAGCGTTAGTTATTCTAGATCTTTTGCCAAAAATAATAAGTCGACTAAGAGAGATGTCAGCTTTTTCAGAAGAAACGGTGTTTGAGAGTTAAAATGAGAAGGAAAAAGATTAAATAAAACCTAAAATTCAAATCTTAAAGAACGTTTACGTTTGTAAACAATAATCACTAGTGTAAAAGAACCGATAGTTAATAGGAATGAACCAATTGAGTTTTTGGAATCATTATCATTGATATCGATGATAGGATCATATGAGGGATTAAGGAGCATAGTAAGAAAAACATCTCGATCAACAGTATAGGTTTCGTCAAAAGCATTTAAAATAGGAAAATTATCAGAATCGGTAAAACCTGTAATAATAACGTAATCGTCAGAGTTGACAGCTACTGAATAACCAGAATCACGTTTAGAGCCACCTAGAAACGTGCTCCAAATTAAGTGTCCGGCAGAATTAAATTTAGAAACAAAAGCGTCAGAAAGGAGATTATCATCATTATAAGATTCATCAAAGCCATTTAAAACGAAAAAATC